>JANNUW010000581.1:0-1908 GCA_031414095.1 Hyphomicrobium sp.
AAGAACGAGGCCTGTTTGCGGGCGCTGTCGCGAAGTTTCGCCCGGGTAGCTCAGTTGGTAGAGCATACGACTGAAAATCGTAGTGTCGGTGGTTCAATTCCACCCCCGGGCACCACAACTTCAATGACTTAGGCGATTGACCGCAGAGCGACGACTCGCTTTGCGGGAGTTTTGCGGGACCCACCCTGCAGCGAGCCTCGCATGACCAGCAATTCAGGTTGGTTCAGGTTCCTGTCGCACACACTTTCCGCCGCCTCGATGAGGCGAGAAAGTTCGGCGGCGGAATAGTGGGTCGTGATTCGTCCGGATCGATGGCCCAGCAGATCCTGGCGATCTTCGAAACTTACGCCCGCGGCCCTCAGTCGACGGCCGAAGGTGTGCTTCAAATCATGCACCCGGACTTGTGGTAGCTTGGCCCTGTTGCGCGCCCGCAGCCAACCTGAGGTGAGCATCCGCTGGATCGGATGCCCGTCGTAGGTAAAGACAAAGTCCGGATGCAGGCCCCGGCGAGCCTCCACCACTGAGCGGGACACACGGTTTAGAACAACCAAGCGTTCGTCACCGTTTTTGACCCTTTCACGTGGCACGATGAACACCGACGTGCCCAGTTGCTCAACTTCGACTTCCCACTGCCAGCGGAGGTTGCAGATTTCGCCGTCGCGACAGCCGGTGTTGACCGCAAACAGTGCCATCTGCTCCAAATAGTCGGGCAGTTCCTTGAACAGGCGGGACTGCTCGGTCCAGTTGATCGGATATGGCTGCCGCTTGTTGGTGTCGGGCAACAACTTGATCTTTGGCGCGGCGTGCAGCCAAGTCATGGCATGCTCGTCGAACCACTCACTCGCTGCCAGGTTCAGAATTCGACGCACGAGCTTCAATCCATGATTGATCGTGCCCGGACTCCTCCTTGCTGCCTGCCGTTTTTGGACCCAGGGCTGCAGCGTACCGATATGGATGCGATCGAGTGCAGCCGCACCAATCCACGGCATCAAGTGCTTGAGTTGGACCAGATCCGTTACAAGGCTCCGCTTGTGCTGGTTCTCAAGCACAAACTTCGCCGCGGCCTGCTCGAAGGTTCGAGTAGGCCTTACGCCGTACACTTGGGCTTGTCGGGTCTGTTCCATCACTCTCGCGAGGTATCGCTCCGCTTCTTGGATGTCAGCTGTTTCAGTGCTTTGGCAAACTCGCCGCCCGCCGATGCGCTTATCGACGTGCCAGACCCCTGCCCGCATGATGAGGCCGGGTATTCGCTTGCGTCCCATGTGTTGTCTCCTTTCCGTGCGGGACGCCCGTTGCGGGACTTATAGTCCTCGAACCAGGCATCGAGTTCAAGCCGATCGAAGCCGATACCCTGCTTGCCAACGGGCACCTCCGTCACGTAGGGGCGAACTTCGGCGTTGAAGCGGTTCCGGTCCATGCCAAGGTAGTGGGGTGCGTCCCGGAAACGGATAAGGCGAGGAGCAATTGGCGGCTCTGCACTTGAGAGCTTGTTCGTCATGGCGGCGTCGGGCGATCAAGGATCGTCACTACGGGCGCTCGTCCGAGCTTACGCTCGACGGTAATGAGCCCTGCACCCGCGAGCCAATCGAGGCCTCGATACTTGCTGTTGCGATCGAGCCCGAAGAGTCGACCGGTGACGTTCGACAGCGGCACAACTGCTGCCTTGCGCAGTCCGGCTTCGAACCAAAGCGCGACGCCGACGTGCAGCGACTTGCCAGGCAGCTGTGCAGCAACGTTAAGCCAATCAAGCGGGATAGGACCGCGAAGAAATCTTTCGCCTATCGAGGCGCGCGGTATTATTTGTCGTGACGATATTGGTCTATTGGTTGGAGAGTTCTTAAGGCGTAAGCGGTCGAGATTAATCGGAGGCATTGGAGCTATCCTCCTTAGATACATATAATAATACTG
>JANNUW010000582.1:0-2507 GCA_031414095.1 Hyphomicrobium sp.
GCTGAACGGGTCCGCAGTGTCGAAATTCACGGGGCAGCCGAGCGCTGAATCGCGCCAGCCGCCGTGCCCCAGGCGCAATGGTTTTTGTAATGAAAATCAAATTGTTGGCGACCCCGGCTGGACTTGAACCAGCGACTTCTCGCTTAGAAGGCGAGTGCTCTATCCAGCTGAGCTACGGGGTCGTTGATACGGTTCGCAAAAAGGTTCACGACCGAACCTGGAAATTCTAAACCGTTCGGTCATCTCAGTTTTCTCTGGACAGAGCAACCGCTTAGAAGGCGGGTGCTCGATCCCCTGATAGCTACGGGACTAAAGGCGACCTTGCATTATATTACAGATTGAAACGGGCAGAAGACTGTGCGACCGCGTGAAAACCCATACCCCGCGGCCGACCGGCGTTTTGCGCTTTGTCGTCTAATGCGATAGTCGAGCCCGCTGGCAATGGCAAGCGGCCGGGGCAGCGCTATTATACGATCCGCCACGTTTGGCTGACGACACTGGAGGCCATTCGTGCCGATACCTCTACTAAATGCGGTGCCGGTGGAATTTCTACTGTTTGCGCTCACGTTGTTGGGCGTCGCGCTGTTTCATCACCGCACCTTGCCGGTGGCGCTGTGCGGACTGGCGGCAATCGTGATTTACAAGCTCATGGGGCCTGGATTCACGGCCGGGCCTGGGCTCAGCGGACTCGGCGCGCACATCGGCCACGAAAGTGTAGGTCTCCTCAACCTCTTGGCGCTGCTGACCGGCTTTGCGCTTCTGTCACGCCATTTCGAAGACAGCCGCGTACCGGCGCAGATGCCAGCGCTCCTGCCAGACGACTGGACCGGCGGACTGATGTTGCTCGCCTTAGTGTTCGTTCTCTCCAGTTTTCTCGACAATATTGCCGCGGCCATCATCGGCGGCACTGTGGCGCGGGCGGTCTACCGGGGGCGCGTGCATCTGGGCTTTCTCGCCGGAATCGTCGCCGCGTCGAATGCCGGGGGCTCGGGAAGTGTCGTCGGCGATACGACCACGACCATGATGTGGATTTCCGGCATCGGCTGGCTCGAAGTGTTGCCGGCGTATATCGCTGCGCTTTCGGCACTCGCTGTTTTTTCGATCCCAGCCGCCCGCATGCAGCACGCGTTTCAACAGATCGATAAGGATCCAGCAATTGGCACGCACATCGAATGGGGACGGCTCGGCGTCGTGGCGGTCATCCTGGCAGCGGCAATCGGGTCGAATGTGATCGCAAATCTCTATTTTCCAGCGCTCTTATCGCGTGTGCCGGTGATCGGCCTCGCCGTGTGGTCCGCCATTCTCCTCACGGCGTCCGTGCGGCGGCCCGACTGGAGCATCCTGCCAGAAACGCTGCGCGGCACTGTCTTTCTTCTGTCGCTCGTGCTTGCCGCGTCGCTGATGCCGATCGCTGCTTTGCCACCGGCTTCGTGGCACGCGACGTTCGGACTGGGGTTCGTATCGGCCGTGTTCGACAACATTCCGCTGACCGCGCTTGCGCTCAGGCAGGGCGGCTATGATTGGGGCATGCTGGCCTACGCGGTCGGATTCGGCGGATCGATGATCTGGTTAGGTTCGTCGGCCGGTGTTGCGCTGTCGAACATGTTCCCAGAGGCGCGCTCGGTCAGCCAATGGCTGCGGCACGGCTGGCCCGTTGCGCTGGCCTATGTCGTCGGCTTTTTCGTGATGCTCGCGATTTGGGGCTGGCGGGCATAATGCTTTGCGCATGGCGACGCCGCTTCGCGGAGCCGGCCGCCATGCGCGTGGGTGCAACCAGCGGACTCTTCTAACGCCCCCGGCGGCCGGCCCCCCGCACGGGAGTCGCCGGGGGCCACCATCAGTGCGTCCAGCGGACTCTTTTAATGCGTCCAGCGGACGATGCGCCCGTACTTGAAATTGTCCGAGTAGGATTTGCGCACGGGCTTGCGCGGCGACGGTTCAGCCACGGTGTAGGCGAGGCCGTTGCGCGTGCAGTAGGCTTCTGCTTCTGCGCGCGTATCGAACTCGAGCCGCACTTCAGAGCCCATGTCTGACGATGTCGTCCAGCCCATGAGCGGGTCGATAGTGCGTGGGCTTGCCGGCTCCATTTCGAGCGTCCACTCTTTGGTGCGCGCCTCGCCCGACTGCATGGCCGTCTTGGCAGGCTTATAAATGCGGGCTGGCATGGGCGGAGCGTCCTCGGCAGGGTCGAGCAATGAGCTGCCTGATGACACCCGTTGCGGGGCCAAGTCAAGGGCAAGTGGCGACCGGAAACCTACCCGTCAGCTTTGGCCAGCCACGCCTCGGCTTCTTGCAGCGAGAACGTGAATTCGGCGCCCGGAACGTCTGAGCGCACGCGCGAGCCCTGGGCCTTATTGACGATCGCAAACCGGCCGTGGTGGGGACCCTTGCCGACCTTCTCCAGCGTGTAGCCCTTACTTGCCGCAATGCGCGTGGCGTGCCGTTCTTCGGTGTTAGTCATCGGCGCGCTCCTGGAGGCTTTCCCTGGTCGCCCTACCTTAGCACGG
>JANNUW010000583.1:0-4406 GCA_031414095.1 Hyphomicrobium sp.
CGCTCGCCGTATCGAATGAGGGGCCACGTTTCAGCGCATCGTCGCGATCTTTCTCGAGCGCCTTGGCCTTGACCCACAGCTCGTCGAGGCCTTCGTTCGTGACCGAATCCGACGTGAGCTTGGCGTCTTGCTCCTTGTAAGACTGGATCTTGGCCGCAATGGCGGTTTTGGCGGCGTCTGGCATCTGGGGTTCAGCGAGGAGCTTCAGTTCGAATTCCTCGGCCTGAGTGCGCAAAACATGGCGACGCATATTTTTCGCCTGAAAGAATGCCCAGGTATTGGTCGCCTCGATGTTCTTATTGCTGGCCGCTTGCGAAGCGTTGTCGCCGCCCATGCTGCTCAAGGCGAGCAGCACCGCGAGCACGCCGATGTAAACGCCGATCTGCTTTTCGCGATCGTGCCGATTTTCACCTTGGGCCATGCGGCCAAGCTCATCCCATCCCATCGTCGCGGCCCTCAGACGGCACGAGATCCTTTTGCGTTTCGACCTCGCCGGCCGCCGACAGACGATACACAACCGGGGCCGCCGTCGCCAACTCGCGCTTCCAGATGTTGTCGCCCGTCAGTTTTTCCAGATGCATGATGAGGGAGCGCAACGAATTGCCGTGCGCCACCACGATCACGGATTTTCCAGCCAGCACAAGGGGCAAGATCTGCTGCTCGTAGTAGGGCATCACCCGGGCGCCGGTATCCTTGAGGCTTTCTCCACCCGGCGGGGCGACGTCGTAACTACGCCGCCACAGATGAACCATGTCGTCACCGAAACGCTTCTTGGCGGCATCCTTGTCGAGGCCGGTCAAGGCGCCATAGTCGCGCTCGTTCAGCGCCTTGTGCTGCGTAATCGGAACATTCGATTGATCGAGTTCCGCTAGAATAATGTCGAGCGTGCGCTGTGCGCGGCGCAACTTGCTCGTGAACGCGACATCGAAGCTCAGCTTCTCGTCTTTGAGCACACGCCCCGCCCAACGTGCTTCGATCAGACCCTTATCCGTTAGATCGGGGTCTTTCCAGCCGGTGAAAAGATTCTGCCTATTCCACTCACTTTGCCCATGGCGAACGAGCACCAGCGTGTTGGTCATCGTTGCCACCCGTTGTTGTCTTTGTTGTGCTGACATCGAACCTAAAATCCCAACACATCTGTCATGGCATATAAACCCGGTTGCTTGCCTTGCGCCCACAGCGCAGCCTTAACGGCACCACGTGCAAAGATGCTGCGGTCGCTGGCGCGGTGCGTAATTTCGATGCGCTCGCCGTCGGCCGCGAAAATCACGGTGTGGTCGCCGACCACGTCGCCGCCGCGCAGGGTGGCAAAACCGATATCACCCCGCTGCCGTACCCCGGTATGGCCATCGCGTGCCCGTACACTGCGCGACTTCAAATCGATGCCACGCCCGCGCGCTGCAGCCTCGCCCAGCATCAAGGCTGTGCCTGACGGCGCGTCGACTTTGCGCTTGTGGTGCATTTCGAGGATCTCGATGTCGAAATCTTCATCGAGCGCCTGCGCAATCTTGGCGGTGATGACGCTCAGCAAATTGACGCCGAGGCTCATGTTGCCGGCTTTGACGATCGCGGTTTGACAGCTCGCTTCCCGGATCGCCGCCTCGTGCTCGTCGCCAAGGCCCGTGGTGCCGATGACGTGAATGATGCGCGCGCCGGCAGCGAGCTTGGCGAAGTTGGCTGTGGCCGCCGGCGAAGTAAAGTCAATGACCGCATCACAGTTGGAAAAGAGCGCAGCCGTGTCGGCGGTGATGGGCAAATCCAGCCGCCCGATGCCGGCCAATTCGCCAACGTCGGCACCGAGCGAAGATGAGCCGGGCATTTCGGCGCCGCCGGCTACCTGGCAGCCCGATGTGTTGTATACGGCGCGCACAAGTTCGCGGCCCATGCGGCCGGCGGCACCCATCACGGCAATCCTGATGTCGGTCATGGAGCGTCCCGTTGCCGCGAAAAACCGGCCGTCTCGTCTCGCGTCTCGCTAGAGTCAAAGTAGGCGCGATATACCAACCGCGTCACGCAAGCGGAAGTGCGGCAATGGCGTTAGCGCACGGGTTTGACATCGGCCTTTTCTGGCCGCGCGCGGTCGCCTTTTGCTGGCCGCGCGCGGTCGATCGCCTCAAGGATCAGCTTTTTGGCCTCCGCAGCGTCGCCCCAATGCGAAATCTTGACCCACTTATTGGGTTCCAGGTCTTTGTAATGTTTAAAGAAGTGCTCGATTTGCTGAAGCGAGATTTCGGGCATGTCGCTGGTCGTAAGGATCTTGTCGTAGCGCCGCGTCAACTGTGAGCTTGGCACGGCGATCAGCTTTTCGTCGCCGCCCGCGTCATCTTCCATCACGAGAACGCCGATAGGCCGGCAATTGATCACGGCACCTGGAATGATGGCCCGCGTGTTGGCCACGAGAACGTCGATCGGATCGCCGTCGGCCGACAGCGTATGGGGAACGAAACCGTAATTTCCCGGATAGCGCATAGGCGTATACAGAAATCGGTCGACGAACAGCGTGCCGGACGCCTTATCCATTTCGTATTTGATGGGCTCGCCGCCGACCGGGACCTCGATGATGACGTTGATGTCTTCCGGCGGATTGTTGCCCGTGGGGATAGCTTCAAGGCGCATGTCACGACGTCCTAATTGATTGGCAAAACGAGATCGATTTGGTGTGTGTTTAGCGGGCGGGTCAGTCCCAGCCGAATGCAATCTTTTTAAGCTGCGCCTCGCCCATGCGCTCAAGCGTGCGGCCAACGGCGCGGCCGCCCCGGCGCCGGTAGAAATCGCAGGCGCCCTCGTTGTCGGCCAACGCCCAGACGAGTAGGCCCCTCAATCCGCGCTCATCGAGGCCGTGCCGGCAAGCCTCGAACAAATGCTCGCCAAAGCCCAGGCCCTGGTAGTCGGGCGCGAGATAAAGCTCATAGATTTCGCCCTTAAAGGGCGCGCGTGCGCGGGCCCGCCCGAAGGTCGCGTAACCGGTAATTTTTCCAGCGAACGTCAAAGTGAGGATTTCATCGCCGGAGCGGATCGCGTTCAGCCACCACGCTTGCCCGCGGCGGCGAATGAGATCTTCCAGATGAGCGCCTGGAATGATGCCCGAATAGGCGAGCCGCCAGCTGCCCGCAAACACACCAGCGAGCGCTGCCGCGTCTGCTGCCTTACTCTTGCGAACTTTGATGTCTGAACTCGACCCCAGCATGTGACCGAGTATAGCGCTGAAAAACAAAGTTTGCGAAGTCCTCAAAAGTACGGTGGCAACTTTCGGGCTAGACACAAAAAACGCCCGGCACCTAGGGCACCGGGCGTTTTTCTATTTAGGAGACAGCCGGGCCGAAACCCGATACGTTAAACCGGCCTTCTTGGCCTGCTCGAAAGCTTTGGTCGTAACCGAGCTCATGGTCTCGAAGTTCTGCTGGGCAAGCTTGGCGGAGAGTTCGAAGAACTCCTTGGCCTGGGCGCCGGCAACCTGGAACTGCTGCTGCATGAAGCTCGTCTGGAGACGCATGGCTTCCGGGAAAGTCTTAGCGCGCGCGATCGCCTGGGCGGCATCAAATGCAGCTTCAGTGTTCATTTCCGTGTTGCGCATGAACTTTTCGCCGAGTGTCTTGGCGCCAGCATGAGCTGTGACCATGACGTCTTCCATGACCTTAGCGCCGTCTTTAGCGACAGTGTTGATCTTGGCGTAAGCTTCGCGCGACTTGGCAACGCCGTCTTCCGCGATGGCCTGTACGTTCTCAGGGATGCGGGCATCCTTGGCGGCAGCAAACATGTCCTGCGCCTGGCGTGTGAATTGATCGTTCATTGGGGGGAACCTCTCTCTGGGAGCCGCGCATTGCGCCGCTACGGTTAATTTTAGGGCCGCCGAAGCGGTTGCCGCCCACTTCGTAAACTCTATGTAGCACAAAAATGCTGCAATGCAACAATTATTATACAGCTCTCGTCCAAGTTTTGCTTTTCGCCATATTTCATTGGTTTTTTTATTGTGATCGATTTCATTTTTATCTCGCAACCGCGAAATGCATCCTGATTCATAGACTTACGCGCGAGTCATAATGCTGAAAATACGTCGCGGTAGCCCATAGCGGCCCGATCAAACAGGATGTCGTGGGGCCGCAACGGCCGGGCCAAAGCCAGACCTTCGAGCGTCCGGCAGCGCGACAAAGCGACATACGTCTGGCCATGCGCGAACGTTCCGCGGCCTAGATCAATGTAGACCCGGTCTAGCGTCAGGCCCTGGGCCTTGTGGATGGTCAGTGCCCAAGCGAGCCGAACGGGAAATTGCTTGAACGTTCCATTGACCGTCTCGACGATTTTCTGCGCGGCCGTGTCATAGGCGTAGCGGCGGCTTTGGCCCGGCCGTTGCGGCCCCACGACATCCTGTTTGATCGGGCCGCTATGGGCTACCGCGACGTATTTTC
>JANNUW010000584.1:0-6151 GCA_031414095.1 Hyphomicrobium sp.
GTTATCGTCGATGCGGACGGCCGGGACCTTGGGGTCTATCGCAAGAGTCATATTCCAGACGGGCCGGGCTACAGCGAAAAGTACTATTTTTCGCCCGGTGATACCGGCTTCAAGGCCTGGGAGACGGCGTTTGGCTGCATCGGTGTCGGCATCTGCTGGGACCAGTGGTTTCCCGAGTGCGCCCGCGCCATGGCGCTTGCTGGCGCCGAGATACTATTCTACCCGACCGCCATCGGGTCCGAGCCGGTCTATCCTGATCTCGACAGCAAGGATCATTGGCAGACCGTCATGCGTGGGCACGCAGGCGCCAATCTGGTGCCCGTGGTGGCCTCAAACCGCATCGGCACCGAGACGATCGGCACCCCGCCGATCACGTTTTATGGCGCGTCGTTTATCGCTGATCATCAGGGTGCGCTCGTTGCAAGTGCCGGCAGGAGCGACGAATCTGTCGTGACGGCGACTTTTGATCTCGACTCTGTCCGAGAGGCCCGGCTGGCATGGGGCGTTTGGCGTGACCGGCGTCCGGATCTGTACGCGCCGCTGCTCAAATATGCCACGCCGTAAAGTCCAAAATCCCGCGGCCGAACGCCTGTCGGTTTTTGAGTTTCAAGCGGGCTGACTATGGTCTAGACACCAAAGTCATGCGCATTTTTCATCTCATGGCTGGCAAGGGTAACGGGGGCGCTGAGACCTACGCGGCAGATATGATCATCGCTTTGCAGGAAAGCGGAGTGACCCAACGCGCCGTTTTCCATCCCCAACAGGCGCGTTTCAGCGATCTGCAACAGGCGGGCGTCGATGTCTTGAGCCGGCCATTGGAGAAACGGCCCTTGCGGTGGTTGCAGCGCCGGGCGGTGGCGAGCGAAATCACCGCATTCAAGCCAGACCTCATTCATGCCTGGATGCGGCGCGGTGCCGAACTTGTTCCAAAAGTCGGCGTACCGGCCATCGGATGGTTCGGTGGCTACTACGATCCGCGCCATTTTGCGCAGTGCAGTCATTTTATCGGTGTTACGCCCGATATCGTGACGCATCAGCGGACACAGGGCGTAGCTTCAGACCGCAGCTTTTTCGTGCCTACGTTTCCGGTACTCGCCATGAAGGGTCCAGCGCAAGACCGGGCTGCCCTATCGACGCCGGCCGGCGCAACGGTTTTGCTGGCACTGTCGCGGCTGCATCCCAAAAAGGGGTTGGACACGCTACTGAAAGGTTTGGCCGAACTGCCCAATTGCGTTTTGTGGCTCGCTGGCGATGGGCCGTTGCGCCCAACGCTCGAGGCCCAGGCGCAATCGCTTGGCGTGAGGGACCGCGTGCGCTTCCTCGGCTGGCGCGACGATCGCGGTGCGTTGCTGGAAGCCGCCGACATCTGTGTTCTGCCGTCGCGCTATGAACCCTTCGGCACGGTGATGCTGGAAGCCTGGGCAAGCGATACGCCGCTCGTTGCGGCCGCGGCCGCGGGGCCGGCTGCCTATGTGCGCAATGGCGAAAACGGCATGCTGGTCGCGGTCGATGACGCGCGCGCGTTGGCGTCCGCCATCGCTCAGGTCGCGGGAGACGGCGCACTTAAGGCACACATCGTCGCTGGCGGGCGGGCGACCTACGAGGCGCAGTTTACGCGCCCCGCCGTCGTGCAGCAGATGCGGAGCCTCTACGAACGTATCATAGCGCAAGGGCGGGCCGCATGATGCCGTCGCGCGAAACATTGGAATGGACGCAAAATCAGCTCGTCGCGGTGCTGATGGCCCTATCGCTCACTATCGGCATGGTTTCGGGCGGTACTATTTCGCTCTACGGCATCGCTGGCGGGCTTTTGATCTACGGCTTGGAACTCTTGCGGCAACGCCGCCTGATACATCTCGACCCGGTAACGCTCGGCTTCGGCTTAAGCTTCATCGCACTCATATGGATCGCCGAGACCACCGCGCTGGCGCCTCACCGCACGTGGAGCATGAATTGGAAGCTGGTAAGTATTGTGCTTCCGCTCATGGTCTGGTTTCAACAGCCGGTTAAAGAGTTTGCCGTGCCGCGATGGGTCGTGCGTGTCGTGCCGTGGCTCATGCTTGCCGTTTTGGCTCTGCTATTGCTCGAATTCTACAGCGGCGGAAAATACCTGCTGCCCCTTCTGTCACGAAAACCTGGCCGTCTCGTCGATTACAATCGCGGCCTCAGCTACGTGGCCGTTTTAATCTGGCCATTGGTCTATTGGCTGGTGCAGTCGGGTCGCGGCAAGGTAGCGGCTGTGGTGGCCGCAGGGCTTGTGGCGGTGGCGTGGTGCAGTCCTTCACGTGGCGCTGTGCTGGCGGTGGCGCTCGGCATCGTATTTTGGACGCTGGCACGATGGACGCCGCGTGTCGCCGTGGGGCTGGCCGTGGTTTTGCTTGCGGTGTCAGCGTTCGGATCATTGGCGATCGTGCCGTGGATATTCGATCATTATCCAGATCTCATACGGCATTTGCCATCGTCCTGGCAGCATCGCGTCGAGATTTGGGATTACCTGCTCGCGTGGCATTTGCAGTCGCCCTTTGTGGGTGCGGGTGCCGACGTATCGGCAACGCTGCCGCCGTCCTTCGGCCATCCGTCTCAATACAAGTTCGTCCTCGGTCCGGGGCAGCATCCCCATCATGCCTTTTTGCAGCTCTGGCTGGAGCTCGGCGTTCTGGGGTGGGCCTGGGGGTTAGCCTTGGCGGCCTACGTGCTCGCGAAGGTCAACCGGCTTCCCGATTTGCAGCGTGCCGGCGGATTGGCAGCGTGGGCCGCCTTCCTGACGCTGGCGTCGGGGTCGTTCAACCTATGGACGGATTCGTTTCTCGCCGTTTCGGTCCTGGCGATCGCCGGCATGCGCTCCCACGCTGAAAGGTCTGACGCCGCACCGGCGCGCGCGAGTGATACCGAGCTACTTCCTCTGCGCCTGCACGCGGCATCGGGCTGACGACGCCCTGTGCACAGCCGTGCCCCGCTCACAAAAACGGCGGCGTACAGGCACTGACGATCACGGTGCGCTTCTTGCTGATGTTGCGAAAGCGATGCGGCGTCGTGCTCTCGAAATAGTAGGCTTCGCCGGGCTTCAGAATCCGGCACTGATCGCCAATCGTCAATTCGATCTCACCTTCGATGACGATGCCGCTCTCCTCGCCGCGGTGGGTCAGCATTTCCGCGCCCGTATCGCCGCCCGGCTGATAAACCTCGTGCAGGAACTGGATCGCCTTATCGCGCCGCTCGCCGGCCACAACCGAAAATTCCACCTTGCCTTCGGTCAAGCGGACGAGTTCGTCCCGTCCGTAAAAAAGTTGCGGAATGCTCGCGAGTTCCAGCGAGAAAAACTCCGCAAACGATAATCCGAGCGCGTCCGTCAGACGGTTGAGTGTCGCGACCGAGGGGCTGTGCTTGTTCTGCTCGATCATGCTGATCATGCCGTTGGTCACGCCGGCTTTGGCGGCCAGATCACGCTGGCTCAAGTCCTGCTTGATGCGCACGGCCTTGAGCAGAGCGCCTACGTTGACGCTTTCTCTCGCTGCCGGTTCTTTGAAGCGCAGCCGGGTCACTGACACGTCGGGATTGTCCTGCGGTTGACTATTTTTCCTTGTCTTTAACACATTGCATTGAGAATGTTGAGCACTTCGATTAAAGTATTAAACAGCCCAGGATCGTTGGAGCCGCCGTTATGCTGACCCAAACGCCGCCATCGAACGTGTCTTCCCCCGCACAATTTGTTTGGTCAGACCCGCTGCTGTTTGACGGCGCGCTGTCGGCCGATGAACGCCTCGTGCAGGAAACGGCCGCCGATTTTTGTGCCGCCACATTGATGCCGCGGGTGCTCGGCGACCATCGCAACGAGTCCTTCGACCGTTCCGTCATGACGGCCATGGGCGCGATGGGTTTTCTGGGCGCCACCATACCCGAAGAGTATGGCGGAGCGGGCGTCAACACCGTTTGCTACGGTCTGATCGCGCGCGAGGTGGAGCGGGTCGACAGCGGTTACCGGTCGGCTCTGAGCGTACAGTCGAGCCTCGTCATGTATCCGATCCATGCCTACGGCAGCGAGGCGCAGCGCGTTAAATACCTGCCGCGTTTGGCGACCGGCGAACTGGTCGGCTGCTTCGGCTTGACCGAGCCCGATCACGGCTCCGACCCTGGTGGCATGGCCGCGCGCGCACGCGCCGTGAGCGGGGGCTACACCTTGAACGGCGCCAAGATCTGGATCACGAATTCGCCCATCGCCGACATCTTCATCGTGTGGGCCAAGACCGACGACGGCGTCATACGCGGTTTCATTCTGGAGCGCGGGATGGAGGGCCTGTCGAGCCCGAAGATTGAGGGTAAGTGCGGGCTGCGGGCGTCGACCACCGGCGAAATCGTCATGCAAAACGTCTTCGTGCCTGAAGAAAACCTTCTCCCCAACGTCAGCGGCTTGAAGGGCCCATTCGGTTGTCTCAACAGCGCGCGCTTCGGCATCGCCTGGGGTGCGCTGGGCGCGGCCGAGTTCTGCTGGCATGCCGCCCGCCAATACGTGCTCGACCGCAAGCAGTTCGGGCGTCCGCTCGCCGCCAATCAGCTAATCCAAAAAAAACTCGCCGACATGCAGACGGAGATCACCCTCGGGCTGATCTCATGCCTGCACGCTGCGCGCCTAAAGGACGAAGGCAAACTGGCGCCGGAAGCCATCTCACTCTTGAAGCGCAACAGCTGCGGCAAGGCGCTCGATATCGCCCGCGCCGCCCGCGATATGCACGGCGGTAACGGGCTGTCGGACGAATATCACGTCATGCGCCATCTGGTGAACCTCGAAGCGGTCAACACCTACGAGGGCACACACGACATTCACGCCCTCATCCTCGGCCGCGCCCAAACCGGCATCCAGGCGTTTTATTGAGCGTCCAGGCTATGCCATTCACGCCCCCTCACCCCAGCCCTCTCCCCAAGGGAAGAGGGGGATTCGTGGTCGTTCTTGGTCAGCCTCTCCCCGTGGGGAGAGGCGGGCGCGCAGCGCCGGTGAGGGGGCGGGCTCGACGCCACCGCAAAGCACGCCCCCTCACCCCAACCCTCTCCCCAAGGGGAGAGGGGGGATACTGTCTGGACTCCGTTTAGTTTCAATCCCAAACCAGATCGGTCTGAGCAGTATTCTAAGCGCGTTGATTAGATTATTGATCGGTGCTACAGCTCTCGCGCGCGGCTTCGGCGCGGGGTGACCCGGGCTGAGCTGCCAAGCAACCCGCATCCCGGAGCCTCCGATGGCCACGTCTGCACAACTGCACGAGCGCAAGCTGGCGGCCGTGCCGCGTGGTATCGGTCAAGTTACGAACATCTACGCCAAGCGGGCTCAGAACGCCGAAATCTGGAGCGAGGATGGGAAGCGCTTCATCGATTTCGGCGCCGGGATCGCGGTTGTCAACACCGGCCATCAGCACCCCAAAATTACCGCCGCCGTCAAAGCCCAGCTCGAAGCGTTCAGCCATGTCTGCTTTCAGGTCACGCCGTATGAATCCTACGTGCGCCTCGCCGAGCGGTTGAACGCCATCGCGCCCGTCCATGGCCCCGCCAAAACCATGCTCGCGTCGACCGGCGCCGAGGCCGTCGAAAACGCGGTCAAGGTGGCGCGCGCCTTCACCGGCCGGCCCGGTATCGTGTCGTTCAGCGGCGGCTTTCACGGCCGCACGCATATGGGCATGGCGCTGACCGGCAAGGTCGTGCCGTATAAAAAGGGGTTCGGGCCGTTCCCCTCCGACATTTATAATGTGCCGTTCCCCAACGCCTATCACCACGTCTCGAACGAGCAGAGCCTCGACGCGCTGAAGGCGCTTTTCAAATATCAGGCCGATCCGTCGAGCATTGCCGCCATCATGATCGAGCCGGTGCAGGGCGAAGGCGGCTTCAACATCGCGCCGTTCGATTTCCTGCGCGGTTTGCGTGCGCTGTGCGACGAGCATGGCATCCTTTTAATCGGCGATGAAATTCAGACCGGCTTTGCGCGCACCGGAAAAATGTTCGCCCTCGAACATGCCGGCGTCAAAGCCGACGTTGTGACGCTCGCCAAGGGTCTTGCTGGCGGCCTGCCGCTGTCGGCCATCACCGGCCGCGCTGACGTCATGGAAGCGGCAAGTCCCGGCGGCTTGGGCGGCACGTACGCGGGCAATCCGGTCGCCTGCGCAGCGGC
>JANNUW010000585.1:0-18977 GCA_031414095.1 Hyphomicrobium sp.
GCTCTAGCTTTCGGAGCCGGTGGCTCTGATTTTCACATTTTGATCGGCGTTGTGGAGCGAACAGTCGCTCCGTCCAACGGATCAACTCATGTGGCGGGATAGCTCAGTTGGTTAGAGCGGCGGAATCATAATCCGTAGGTCCCCAGTTCAAGTCTGGGTCTCGCTACCATATCTTTTCAAACCACTATCATGGTCCTGAACCCTTTGACACGGCGCGGGCGCATGACACCGCGCGGGCGAGTCAAAACTTTGGCGCGCCGGTGTAATTTCTTAAATTGCACAAATTTCCGCCGTTGCCTTTAGGCGAACCCAACCATGATGTCAGGCGTTGCGGACCGGCCACCCGACGGCACTATAATCGTCACTCGGCCACACTTATGCTGCACTGCATGGCGCATTACTGTAACATGCTGCTCAGAAACCGAATTTGCGATCGGCTCAATAGGCGCGCCGCATCGGTCTGGAGCAGCCTAAAGCGCTTTCCCCCGCGAGCTTGAGAACCCGGTAAGATGGGAACAACCGCGAGATGCCCGGCTGGCCGGCAGAAACAAGGAACCAGAGTTCATAGTGTTTCGGCCGGGCGTCGAGATGACTTTGACAGAGCACCAGACAAACCGAAGGTCTCACAACAATTTGCTTTCGCCACGATGTGCTCGGCACGCGTGACACCACGATGAAAGGCCCTTGACGATGATCGTTGGCAAAAGATTTCGCACCTGCGCAGCGGGTGCTGCCGCCAGCTTGGCTTTCATGTTTGCCGGCGCATCCGCCCAAGCCCAATCCATCTTCTTCGACTGGGGCAGCAATGAAAAGGTCAACGACTCTGGCCGGGAGATTGTCAGTTTTGAAGACAAGGTCCGTCCAGGCGAGCTGATTGTCAGCTTCGGTGACCGGCGCGTTTTCTACGTCATAGCTCCCGGCAAAGCCTTAAGCTATCCGATTGCCGTGCCGCGCGAAAAGAGTAAGTGGGCCGGCACGACCAGCGTTTCGCAAAAACGCGTCAGCCCATCGTGGACCCCGACGCCTGAGATGATCGCGGAAAATCCCCGCCTGCCGCCGTGGGTTCCTGGCGGCCATCCGATGAACCCGCTCGGGACACACGCTCTCTATCTCGGCTCGAGCCTCTATCGCATTCACGGCACCGACGCGCCTTGGACCATCGGCACCGCCGCGTCCAAGGGCTGCGTGCGCATGTATAACAAGGACGTGCAAGACCTGTTTCCGCGCGTTCCGGTTGGCACCAAAGTGACTGTCACATACCAGACCTATAAGTTCGGGGCTCTCGATGGCGAGAGCGCCAAGGGCATTCTGGCATCGCTTGATAAGGGCAAGAAAATCAAGGTGACCGACGACGTCGCCGCCGCTTCCGAGCAAGCCACCAAGAAGTGGCGTGGCGACGACAGCGATGCTGACGCCCCACCTGTCCACAAGGCTGCTGCGAGCGACGACGACGACAAGGCTACGGATGAACCGTCGGTCAGCCCACGCAAATGGTCAGACAAACGTTCAACGGATCGCGACGACGAGTCCAAGAAGTCAGTCAATGCAACCGCCGACATGAATGGCAAGGCCGAAGACGAAGCTCTTGCTGCCGCAGAGCGCCGCAAGCAGCGCAATCAGAACAGGGACGCGGTCGAAACCGGATCCGTCGATAAAGACAAGCTAAAAGCCACCACCAAAGAGCGCGTTGAGGCTAAGGACAAGCAAGACAGCCAGCCACGTAAGCAAGCCGCACACGAAGATGCGACCGCTATTGCCAATCGCGCGCTTGCCGCCGCCGAGCGGGCGGCCGCAGCAGCTGAACGGGCAGCTGACGCCGCCGAACGGGCCTCGGCTGCCGCCATCAAGGCGACGGCAAAATCCGAAGGCGAACCGCAAAAATCGAGCGAGCAGATGAGCTCATGGCCTGTCGTCAAATCCGCCAAGGCCGATGAGCCGTCCGCGATGACAGGTTGGCCCGTCGTCAAATCGGGCAGCCCGTAATAGCGAAACCAACACTGGCAAAATTTCCTGCGTTCCCGGACGGGGTGGCGAACGCATGTGAGACGCGCCGGTCCGGGATCACGTCCAGGCAAATGGGACGCGATCCCGGCTCAGTGCACGCGTACCCGCGTGCTTGGCCGGGAACGCAGCCTCGGTTACGTCCCGCAGAATGTCTGATGCACGACTTGATCCGGCGTCGGCGGTTCAGCAAACCGTTCAAACCCCGGCTGTTCATCGTAAGGGTTGACGAGCACCGCCAGCAGCGTTTCAAACGGACCGAAGTCCTCGCGGTTAATGGCGGCCACGATGACCTCCTCGACACGATGATTGCGCGCAATGAACGCCGGGTTGGCTTTGCGCATTATCGCGCGGCGCACGTCCGCGCTGACGTCATCTTCGGCCAGCCGCACACGCCAACGCCCTGCCCAGTCGTGAAATGCCGCGGGGTCCTTAAAGAGGCTGCCCACCCCGGCGTCGCCATCGGGGCCAAGGGCCGCCTCGCACAGGCGGCGGAACACCAATGTAAAGTCAGCGCCGTTCACCGCCATGAGTTCGAGCAGATCGAGCCCAAGCGTCACGTCTTCAGGACGTGGATTTGCAATGCCGAGCTTGCGGGCAAAGCCCGCCTCGTAGGCCGCCTCATAGGCCGGGCCAAAGCCGTTGATCGCGTCTTGCGCGCTCGCGACTGCTGCGTCTTTCTCCTCAGCCAAAAGCGGCAGCAAGGTTTCGGCGAGCCGTGTCAGATTCCACTGCGCGATGCGGGGCTGGTTGGCATACGCGTAACGCCCCGTCTGATCGATAGAGCTGAAAACCGTGCCCGGATGATAGTCATCGATAAAGGCGCACGGCCCGAAGTCGATAGTTTCACCGGCAATCGACATGTTGTCCGTGTTCATGACGCCGTGGATGAAGCCAACATGCATCCACTTGGCGATGAGCTGAGCTTGGCGTTCGATGATCTGATCGAGTAGCGCGCGATAGCGGTTGCCTCCCGAGGCCGCGTCAGGATAGTGGCGCGCGATCACATGGCCGGCGAGCGCGCGCACGCCGTCCACATCGCCGCGCGCGGCAAAGTATTGGAACGTGCCGACCCGGATGTGGCTTGACGCGACGCGTGTCAGCACGGCGCCGGGCGCGGGGGGATCGCGCAAAACGTAATCGCCCGTCAGAACGGCCGCAAGCGCGCGGGTCGATGGAATGCCCAGCGCCGCGAAAGCTTCGCTCAAAATATACTCGCGCAGCACGGGACCAAGCGCCGCGCGGCCGTCGCCACGCCGCGAAAAAGGTGTTGGCCCAGCGCCTTTCAGCTGGATGTCGCGGCGCACACCCCTATCGTCGATGACTTCGCCCAGAAGTATCGCACGGCCATCGCCGAGCTGCGGCACGAAATTGCCGAACTGGTGGCCAGCGTACGCCATCGCCAGCGGCGTGCTGCCCGGCTGCACCCGATTGCCGGCCAGCATGTCAACGCCGGCTGGCGTCGCCAGCTCGCGCGGATCGAGGTGCAAGTTCCGTGCGAGCGCCTCATTTAATTTGATCAGCCGCGGCGCTGTGACCGGCGTCGGCTCGATGGCCGCGTAAAAGCGCTCAGGCAGCTGAGCATAGCTGTTGTCGAACGGAAAGAATTGAGCTGGTTGCATCGATGTAATCATGATTATCCCGGAGGTGATGCGGCCCGCGTCCGCTCTACGGCGCAGCATGCATTATAGCACTTGTGCGCCGCATGATCCTGCAAACGCCTGGAAGCTGTTTATAGGCATCGACAGAACTTGACCCAACCGACGGAGCGGCAAATCGTGAACTGAATTACCAGTTGTGCGAACCGGCTCCCCCAAGGGCACGGGAATCGCGTTTGGGGTGTAAGCATCCTTCAATGTCCAAGCCCGTGCGGATAGAATTATTGCACTGGCGAAAGCCGATGCTATGACGGCCTGCATTGCATTTTTCCAGAAACCGACTCTCTGCAACAAAGGCCGTCGCTCTGATCCGCTCTCAACCTACATCCTCGTCCACGGCCCCGCCGATTCTCGGTCACGCTGGGGCCGTGCTTGGCAACTACGACGTGCTGTTCTGCGACGTCTGGGGCGTCGTACACAATGGCTACGTGGCGTTCGAAGAAGCGACAGCCGCCCTCGCGACATTCCGCGCGCAAGGTGGCACGGTAATCCTGGTCTCGAATGCGCCGGTTCCCAAAGCCCGCGTCAGCGCGATGCTCGACCAGCGCAAAGTTTCGCGCGACGCCTGGGACGCCATCGTCTCATCTGGCGACATCGCGCTCGCACACATCAAAGACCAAGGCTACACGCGGATCTATGGCATTGGTCCGCGCGACCGCGACGCCGCTTTTTTCGCAAGCGTCAGCGCTAAACCCGTCGAGTTCAAAGACGCACAGGCCATCGTGTGTACCGGCCTCAACGATGATGTGGCCGAAACCCCCGAAGATTATCGCGAACTCCTGCAACAGGCGCTTGGCTTGAAGCTGCCATTCGTGTGCGCCAACCCCGATCTCATCGTCGATGTCGGAGGGCGTCACTACTGGTGTGCCGGCGCCATCGCCGATATCTACGAGCACATCGGCGGCGCGGTTTATTGGGCCGGCAAACCGCACGTATCGGCCTATGGCACCGCCCACCGGGTGGCTGAAGATCTGCGCGGCGGCAAAGTCGATAAGACGCGCATTCTTGCCATTGGAGACGCCATCCGCACCGACCTTGCTGCGGCCAAAAATTTTGGCGTTGACGCAATCTTCGTCGCGTCCGGAATTCATGGCCACGAGGCGCTGGAAGACGGCGTCCTATCACCGGAAAAACTCGAACAGCTTTTCGGCCCCGGCACACCGCCGGCCATCGCAGCCATGACGGGACTGCGCTGGTAGCGCTACAGCCCCGCCGTCATACCGCCGTCGATGCACAATTCGGCGCCCGTCATGTATGAGCTATCGTCGCTAGCGAGGAACAGCGCCCCCTTCGCGATGTCTTCGGTGGAGCCGAAGCGCTTCAGCAATGTGCGATCGATCAGCCCCTTATGAAATGCCGGATTCTTGAGCGCACGCTCGGTCAACGCCGTTTCAATAAAGCCCGGCGACAACGCATTGACGCGGATTTGAAACGGCGCGTACTCGACGGCAAGCGCGCGCGTCAACGCGAGTACAGCACCCTTGGTCGCGGAATAGCCGGCAAGCTGCCTCAGACCTTTATGTCCCATGACCGACGCGACGTTGATCAGCGAGGCTGACTTCGAGCGGCGCAACAGTTCGAAGCCATCGCGCGCCAGCCGCACGACGCCGTCGAGATTGACCTCGCGGATTTTGGTCCAATCGGCATCCGACATGTGCCGGAAATCGGTGCGCACGTTGAGGCCGGCGTTATTGACCAGAACATCGATGCGGCCGTGCGCGCTCTCAATGTGCCGCATCAGCGCGGTCACGTCCTGCCCGCGCGAAACGTCGACGGTGAGCGCCGTGGCCGCGTGCCCGTTCTTTACGATGGCTGCGACTGCTGCCGCCGCGCTTTCGCCCACGACATCTGTGACGTAGACGTGTGCGCCCTCAGCGGCAAAGAGCGTGGCGGTGGCAAGCCCGATGCCAGCCCCCGCGCCCGTGACGACAGCGATACGATCTTGAAGGCGGCCCATACGATCCCCCAACACTTGCCAAAACATGAAACGGCAATACGTGATGCGGCTCGATTAGGGAATTGCTTTTAGTGCCTATTTGTTAACGGCAGGCGCCACGGGCTTGAGGACCGGTGTTTCCACGCGCGCTTCAAGCCGCGCCAAATAGACACTCAGCATGTACGGCCGCCAGCGGTTCTCAAACATTTGGAACGAAAGATCGAAGTTGACCCGCAATGGTTCGGTTGGAAAAAAGCCGACGAGCCGGAGGAGACCGTTGGCGTCCAGCAACGGCGGTTGCGACACTTCAGGCGAGATATTCAACAGCGGATTGAGATCGATCGCCTGCTCACGCAACACCTGAAAAATTGCCCCGAGGCGGCTCGCATCGTTGCCGTTGCGGAAATCGGGTGCCGAAAGATCGCGCAGCACCGTATAATTTCCGGTTTGATTAGCCTGATTGAGCGCAATGACAGTTGAGCGGATCAACGCCAGCATTTGATCGGGGGGCGGCAGCGGGTGAGCAGCCGCAGTGACTATGGGTACACGAGCGACTGGCGCGGGCAGCGCGCTTGGCGCTGCCGGTGGCTTCTGCTGCAACGATTGCGTCGTCTTTGGCGCTGTGATCTTGGCAGGCGGCGGCGCGACCGTCGCCGTCTCGGCGCTCACGCGCATTGGCAATGCGGCCAACACGGCCGCGCTGCCCCCGATCACAAACCAACGCAACAGTGGGCTCTGCATTGATCGTCTCACCAAGCAGCCGTGATGCCGACGCGGCCACCGAGCTGTCCGCCGTCTTCCGTGAAGCCGACCGCGCCGTTGATGATCCAGTTTGCATCGACCCGGGCGGCCGCTTGCACCGCGAAGGCTTGGCGATCCTGGAAGAAGCCCATGCTGGCGTTGACCGCCATGTTCTTACCTTCAGGGAGCGTCAGACCGCCCATGGCCATCGCCATGGCAACGCCGCCGGTGACGTCATCAATCGCTTTGAACGCCCGGTTGACATCCGAAGTTAAACCAATCGCGATTCCGTCGACATAACCTTTGTTGACGGCATCCGTACGCGCGACGGGCCCTGCTACCCCGCTGATGCGATGGCCGCCCATGGCCAATTCGCCCGACATTCTGCCGCCCGCACTTTGCACGGCGCCGTTGGCTGTGGCCGCGACCGCTGCCACCTGCTGGTTGGTCGTATGAAGCTGATCGCCGTTGACCGCGTCCGTTGACCCGGCCGTGGCGCTGCCAGCCTTGACGTTCGTGATGGTGCGCTCCGCTCCCGGAGCTCCGACAGAGACGACGTTGGCTTTGCCGCCGTCGTTGGAACCGGAGCCCAAGGCGACCGAGTTGGCACCCGTTGATGTTGCGCCATCGCCCATTGCAGCACTCGCGGCACCGCTGGCGGTGGCACCATAGCCTGATGCTATGCTCCCTACACCCGACGCGAGAGAGTTTTGACCGAGCGCTGTCGCATCTGCGGCTGTAGCTTGAGCATTATCACCCAAAGCTGCGGCAGACGTTGCTGTCGCCATAGCTCCCGAACCCAATGCGGTCGCGTTGGCGCCACTTGCCGTCGCTCCGTCACCGAAGGCCGATGATGACAGAGCCGATGCGGTCGATCCATTGCCCGAGGCCGTGGCGTTGATGCCCGATGCTGTCGAGCCGTATCCGGTTGCCGTGCTCTTTGAGGCCGACGCCAGGCTGTTTTGACCAAGCGCCGTTGCATCGTTGGCAAGTGCCCGAGCGTTGTCGCCAAGGGCCGTCGATGATGTGCCCGTTGCCTGCGCCTTGTTACCGAGAGCGATCGCTTGATCGCCCGATGCCTTGGCAGAGGCACCGAGCGCCGCAGACTGAGCGCCGGAT
This sequence comes from Hyphomicrobium sp., assembly GCA_031414095.1. Classification (GTDB taxonomy): domain Bacteria; phylum Pseudomonadota; class Alphaproteobacteria; order Rhizobiales; family Hyphomicrobiaceae; genus JANNFX01. The sequence continues at coordinate 7,456 of JANNUW010000585.1, forward strand.
GCGGTTGCGCCGTCACCCAACGCCGCGGCAGAGAGGCCCGTCGCGGCCGCACCTTTGCCCGAGGCTAGCGATTTGTCTCCCGAAGCCGTGGCACCAAAGCCCGACGCCGTACTTGCAGCACCCGAAGCAATAGTGTTCTGGCCAAGCGCTGTTGCGTCTGCCGCCGTCGCGGCTGCGTTGTCGCCGAGCGCCGTCGTCGATGTTGCCGTGGCCTTGGCGCCGTTGCCAAGAGCGATCGACTGATCGCCTGATGCCATTGCGTTCTTGCCTGCCGCAAAGGCATCCGCCCCCGATGCAACTGCGCCTGGGGAGATCGCCGTTGCGTCCGTGCCGGTCGCCAACGGATTAGGCAAAGCGGCCGTGTTGTTGGTCGCAATGCCGGCACCCAGCGCCTTGTCGAGGGCACCGAGCGCGCCACCGACATCGTTGTGTGCCGTCTTGCCGATCGTATAGCTCGGCGCGGTCACCGTTCCGTCGGGTGCGACGCTGGCGCCGCCGCCCAAGGCCGCGACGGCTCCGGCTCCGAGAGTGTTGACGGCGGTCGCCACCGCAAAAAGTTGCGAACCGTTGATGGCGTCGGTCGAGGTGGCAGACACGACACCGGCCGCCAGGTTGTTGAGCTGGCGTTCGTTGCCAGCCATGCCGATCGAGATCACCGCGGCAGCGGTGACGGCCGCAATCGTTCCGCCGTTCAGCGAATAAGCGCCGGTGTTGGGCGCGGCCGTGACGCTGCCGGCTCCCAGTGCGATATCGCCGCTGTTCGTTGCCGTCGCTCCGTTGCCGATCGAGACGGAGTTCACGCCCGTTGATGTCGACGCCGGCCCGATCGCAACGCTGCCGGTTCCTGTTGGCGTCGAGTCGGGCAGCGTCGAATTGGTATGAAAGTATTTCATTCCGCCGCCACCGAACACCGCCGTATCGATTACTGAGAAAGCCGACCCAGCATCGTTGAGCGTATTGCCGCCGATGACGTAGGCGGGCGCGGAAATCGTGCCGTCGGGGTTCACGGCCGAGCCTGCACCGAGCGCTGCCGCGACCGAGGCCTGATTGGCGTAGATTTGCCCGCCGTTGATACCATCGGTCGAGGTCGCCGAAATGGCACCAGGCGCCACGTTGATCAGAGTGCGTTCCGCGCCCACTGCTCCAAAGGAAACGACATTGGCTTTGCCGCCGTCAGTCGAGCCCGCGCCGAGAGCCAGCGAGTTGGCGCCCGTTGACGAAGCCCCATCGCCAAGTGCGACAGCCGACGTTCCCGAAGCAGAGGCGCCGTTGCCGAGTGCCGTCGCGCCGGCTCCAGAAGCAACAGCGTTGCTTCCCGAAGCGAGTGCATTGTCAGCGGTCGCCTGTGCACCGAAGCCAGACGCCGTCGACTGCTTGCCGCTGGCGAGCGCGTTCTGGCCCAGCGCTGTCGCATCTGCGGCTGTAGCCTGAGCGTTATCGCCCACAGCCGTTGCCGAATCCGCCGTTGCTTTAGCCCCGTTACCTAACGCCGTCGCACCAATGCCCGTTGCGGTCGCGCCGTTGCCAAGAGCCGCCGACTGCGCGCCGGTGGCCTGCGCCCCATCACCGATCGCGGCGGATTGTGCGCCCGATGCGAGGGCATTGTTGCCGAGGGCCGTTGCACCGTTGCCAGAGGCCAAGGCATTGCTACCCGAAGCGAGTGCATTGTCTGCTGCCGCCTCTGCGCCGAAGCCCGATGCCGTTGACTGGTTGCCCGCAGCAATTGCGTTTTGTCCCAGCGCGGTGGCATCAGCCGCCGTCGCTTGCGCATTGTCGCCGAGCGCTGTCGAGGACGTGCCTGTCGCCTGCGCGCCGTTGCCCAGTGCGATGGCCTGATCGCCAGACGCCGTTGCGCCTGAACCTAGAGCAGCCGCTTGCGCACCCGATGCAATGGCTCCGTCGCCGACGGCCGTAGACTGAGCTCCCAAAGCGGCGGCATTATTGCCGAGCGCCGTGGCCCCTGTTTCCGACGCCACCGCATTGCTGCCGGACGCAAGCGCGTTGTCGGCGGTTGCCTGTGCGCCAAAGCCCGACGCTGTGGATTGCGCGCCGCTCGCGACCGAGTTCTGACCTAGAGCCGTGGCGTCGGCGGCTGTAGCTTGCGAGTTGTCGCCGAGCGCGGTGCTTGAGTCACCCGACGCAGTTGCGCCGTTACCAAGCGCTGTTGCACCAATGCCCGAAGCTGTCGCGCCCGGACCCATGGCCACGGCCTGATCGCCCGAGGCGGTGGCGTTCTTGCCAGCGGCGAGCGAGTCAACACCAGAAGCAACGGCACCTGGCGAGATCGCCGTCGAGTCGGCGCCGGTTGCAATCGGGTTGGCGAGGTTCGCTGTGTTGTTGGTGTCGATCGCAGCGCCGCCAGCAGCATCGAGCGCGGCGAGAGCTGAGCCGACATCGTTATACGGGGTACCGTCGACATTGAACGTCGGTGAGACCTTGGTCGTGCCATCGGCGTTCAGCACGAGGCCGCCGCCGAGTACGGCGACCGTCGAGGCACCGAGGTTGTTGACTGCCGTCGATGTCAGATAAAGCTGCGAGCCGTTGATGGCGTCGGTCGAAGTGACCGAGACGACACCCGCCGCCACGTTCTGGATTTGCCGTTCGGCCCCAACCGAACCAACCGACAGAACCGCTGCCGCCGTTTCAGCAGCAGCCGTGCCGCCGTTCAACCTGTAAGCGCCAACGTTGGGAGCGGCCGTAACCGAGCCCGATCCAAGCGCCACGTCGCCGGCATTGTTCGCTACAGCATTTGGCCCGATGGCCACCGAATCCGTGCCGGTTGCTTTACTATCGGCAAGGATCGAGTTGCTGTGGAAATATTTGATGCCCCCGCCACCGAAGACCGCTGTATCGATTGCGGAGAATGCGTTACCGGCGTCGTCATAAACCGTGCCGCCGATGGTGTAGCTGGGCGCGGAGATGCTGCCATCGCCGTTGACGGTCGAGCCGCCACCGAGAGCTGCAACCACCGACGCCTGGTTAGCATAGATCTGTCCGCCGTTGACGGCATCGGCAGATGCCCCCGCGATCGAGCCAGCCGCAACGCCGGTCAACACGCGGTCGCCAGCGGTGCCCGTGAAGCTGACAGATGTGCCGCCCGTCGTCGAGCCCACCACGATCTGTCCCGAACTTGGCGCGCCACCGACTTGCTGGACGAGTCCGAGCGTGCCATTCGTCAAGCTCGTGACAGCCGTGTCGACCGCACCCAACGCGCCACCGACATCGTTGAATGTCGTGCCTCCAATTGTGTACGCGGGAGCCGTGACCGTTCCATCAGCTGCGACGGCTGCGCCGCCACCGAGCGCGGCAACGGTGCCAGCACCCAGATTATTGACGGCCGTCGCCGTGGTGTAAAGTTGCGAGCCGTTGACCGCATCGGTCGACGTGGCTGAAAGCACACCGGCCGCAACGTTCTGGATCTGCCGTTCACTACCGGGCGCACCGACCGAGACCACAGAGACCGGGGACGTCGCCGCAGCCGTGCCGCCGTTCAAAGTGTAAGCGCCCGCATTGGGAGCCGCCGTAATCGAGCCCGAGCCGAGTGCGACGTCACCTGCGTTTGTTGCCGTAGCGCCATCGCCCAGAGCCGTTGCGCCGGCACCGATCGCCGTCGAACCATTGCCGAGTGCTGTCGCGCCGATGCCGGATGCGGTGGCATTGCTGCCGGACGCGAGCGCGCTGTCGGCAGTCGCCTGAGCACCGAAGCCCGACGCGGTCGATTGTTTACCGCTTGCGACAGAGTTCTGGCCGAGGGCCGTGGCGTCGGCGGCTATAGCTTGCGAGTTGTCGCCAACGGCAGTGGAGGAGTCGGCTGTCGCTTGTGCTCCGTTCCCGAGAGCTGTTGCACCAATGCCCGAAGCTGTTGCGCCCGGACCCATAGCGACGGCCTGATCGCCCGAAGCGGTCGCGTTCTTACCAGCGGCAAGAGAGTCTGCGGCCGAGGCGACCGCGCCGGGCGAGATCGCCGTCGAGTCGGTGCCGGTTGCAGCCGGGTTGGCGAGGTTCGAGGTGTTATTGGTGTCGATTGCAGCGCCGCCAGCCTTGTCTAGTGCTGCCAAAGCCGAGCCAACATCGGAGTACAGCGTACCGTCGACATTGAACGTCGGCGAAACCGAGGTCGTGCCGTCGGCGTTGAGGACAATGCCACCGCCGAGCGCTGCAACTGTCGAGGCACCGAGGTTGTTGACCGCTGTAGACGTCAGATACAGTTGCGCGCCGTTGACCCCATCGGTGCTCGTCGACGAGACGACGCCCGCCGCCACGTTGGTAATCTGCCGCTCCGAACCTGCCTTGCCGACCGAAACAACCGACGCTGGCGATGTTGCCGCCGCACTGCCGCCGTTGATGGTGTAGGCACCGGTGTTGGGAGCCGCTGTCACAGAATTCGAACCAAGCGCGACATCGTTGGCATTGGTCGCCGTCGCCGATGTACCAAGCGCAACGCTGCCGGCACCCGCTGACGACGCCTTATAGCCGCCCGCCAGAGATGTGCCGCCCGAAGCGCTTGCGAGCGTGCCTATCGACGTATCGTTGCTACCCGAAGCTGTGGCTGCACCACCAACTGCGGTCGCGCCCAAGGCGCTGGCTGTCGATACATTACCGATGGCCGTGCTATTGGCGCCGCTGCTTGTGGCACCAGCACCAGCGGCTAGCGCGTTGCCTGCGCTCGCGAGCGCATTTTGGCCGAAGGCTGAGCTGCCGCCTGCGGTAGCTTTGGCATTGGCTCCAACGGCTGTGTCGCCCGAGAAGAGCGCCTTGGACGTACCGGCAATGGCACCGTGGCCCACCGCGACGTTGTCGAGATTGTTGGCGATAGCCGTTGGGCCGACCGCAACCGAATCTGTTCCCGTGGCAACCGAGTCGGCGAGCGTTGACGTGGCGTGGAAATATTTCGCCGATGCTCCGCCGGTTGCGAGTGCCATCAAGGCGCTGCCAACATCGTTGTAGGTCGTCGCGCCGACTGTGTAACTGGGCGCGGTAAAGACGCCTGTCGTTGTGTTGTAAGCAGCAGTGCCACCAAGCGCGGCGGCCGCGTCGGTGCCGAGGTTGTTGACGTTGGTGTTGATGCCTGTCGCAACTGCATAGAGCTGTGAGCCGTTGATCGCATTGGTCGATGAAGCTGAGACTTCGCCATCGGCGACGCCCTGAATTTGACGGTTGCCGACAGCGACGACGCCATTTGTGGGCGCCTGGTTGACGGCGAACGTTTTGCCAGTACCGAGGGCGTTCGCTGTTGTGTAGCCGGTTGTGGCCGTCACGGCCGAAGCCGTCGAGCCCGCACCAAGCGCGACCGAGTTTGCGAGCGAAGCGCTGGCGCTCGCGCCAATCGCAATCGTGTTCGAGGCGCTGGCGTTGGCCGTATCGCCAAGAGCAATAGCCGAGGCGCCAACCGCGCTGTTAGTGTTACCGATAGCAACGGCCCCCGTGCCCGTCGCCGTGTTGTCCTTGCCGAGCGCAACAGCGCCAGTACCTGTTGCGACGTTGGGATCACCGATGGCGACCGCGCCATCTCCATCCGCCGTGTTGCCGACGCCGATCGAGACCGACTTGCCACCCTTTGCAGTGGCTTGCAGACCAATAGCGACAGCGCCAGCTGTGGACGCTGTTGATTGCCCGCCGACGGCGATAGCGTCAGATGCGGAAGCGGATGCGCCCGCGGTGAAGTTACCGCCGATAGCTACAGCACCGGCCGCGCTCGACTTTGCGCCGTTGCCCATCGCGATGTCCACGCCGCCCGATGCCTTGGCATTCACGCCCTGAGCAATGCCACCGTAGTTCGAAACTGTTGCCGTGTTGCCGATGGCGATGCCGCCGCCACCTGTTGCCTGCGCGGAAGTACCGATTGCCGTATCTTGGTTGCCAGAGGCTTTCGCGGCGTTGCCGACAGCAGTCGCGTCTGTGGCCGATGCGGTCGTGCCATAACCGAGGGCTGTACTGGTCGCGCCGGAGGCTTTGGCGCTTGTACCAAATGCTGACGCATTGCCTGCGGCCGTAGATTGTGCGCCAACAGATGTGGCGTTCGACGCGGTTGCTTGAGCGTTTACGCCCTGAGCGATGGAGTTTGATCCTGCGGCCGCCGACTGCCCGCCGATGGCAATGGAGTCTGTGCCCGTGGCCTGCGCACCCTTCGTTGCGTTGCCGCCGAGCGCCGTGGCACCTGCAGCGGAGGCAGTCACGGCCGTTGCGACTGAAGTACCGCCCGTACCAACTGCAGTCGCGTTAGCGGCTGTCGATTGGGCTCGATCACCAATAGCCGAAGAAGAGTTGGCAGTCGCGTTGCTGCCACCACCAACTGCAATTGCACCTATTCCGCTTGCGCTGGCGGCGCCGCCAAGGGCTAGTGAACCAACGCCACTTGCCGTCGAATGCCAACCAAATACCGCCGAGAAATCGCCCGTGGCCTGACTTTGCCCGCCGATTGCGAGCGACGCATTGCCCCCAGCGCGTGTTTCAACGAAGTTGTTGGGGACGCCGCCACCTATCACAGTCGCGAATGTCGCAGCAGTTCCATTGGTGGTCGCGTCGGTAATCGCCTGGTTCGAATCGTCCAATCCCAGCGCGATACCCGACCGACCGCTCGCCACGGCGTTAGGGCCAACAGCAATGGATTGGTCTGCCGTTGCTTGTGCACGTCCGCCCAAGGCAAGCGAATTGGTGCCGGTTGCTTTTGCCAGATTGCCAATGGCCGTCGAAGTGGTAGCCGAGGCGCCACCCGTTGCAGTCGCGCCCGATCCGATAGCAATATCCGTGGTGAAATTCGCCTTTGCCGCATCACCAAGCGCCACGGCGCTGGTGCCATTAGCTGTCGAACTGTTGCCGAGCGCGATTGCACCTTGACCGGTGGCCGTATTCTTTTCACCTATCGCCAGAGCCCCCTGCCCATTGGCCGTGTTCTTTTCACCAATCGCGATGGCGCCATTGCCGGTGCCCGTGTTGCCCGCGCCGACGCCAACGGCGCCCGTGCCAATGACGGTTGACGGATCGCCGATGGCGACCGCACCTTCTCCCGAGGCAGTTTGCTGATAGCCAATCGCGACGGCGTATTTTCCGGACGCCGTATTGCCGTCACCGAGGGCAAGCGCAGATTCGCCGCTGGCGATGGAGCCAACGCCCATTGCCGTCGAGCGCAAGCCGGAGGCTGTCGTGCCATCACCGATGGCAATCGAGCTGCTGCCCGTTGCCTTGGCGGCGCTACCAATAGCGATATCGCTGATGATGGTGTTGCTGCTGCCGCTGACGCCAGCAATCGAAAGAGCGCCCATGGCAACAGAATTTTTGCCGTAGGCGTTGTTGGACATGCCAACCACCGTGCTGTAGTCGCCAATGGCGTTGTCGCGGTAACCGACGGCGGTGCTGACAGAGGCGTTTGCATGCGAGTCGTTGCCGACGGCCGTGCCGCCACCCGTCTGCGAACTCAGCAAACCAACAGCCACGCCATTCAACCCCGACGAAACCGTGCCGCGACCCAGCGCAACCGCGTTATCGTTGGTGGCCGAGGCGCTTTCGCCGATTGCGATAGAATAGGTATTCGCAGCGCTGGCCGCGTTACCAAGTGCGACTGATGACGAGCCGGCTGCCGACGTATTGCTGCCTGCCGCTATTGAGGTCGTACCCGCGGCGCTAGACTTTGCGCCGATAGCAACAGAGTCGCTGCCGCTCGCCACCGAGCCGTTTGTCGCGTTGCCGCCGATGGCTACGGAGCCCGTGCCAGACGCCACTGCCTTATAACCAACTGCCGTTGACGCAATACCGGTCGCAGCCGAGATCTCGCCAAATGCCGAAGCGTCCGACTTGGTGGCCTGTGCCCCGCTGCCGACGGCCGTGGCGTTAGAACCGCTCGCTATCGCAGTTGGTCCGCCTGCGAATGAATTTGCGCCGCTAGCGACGCTGGCCGTGCCGACTGCGGTGGCGTTGCTGGCGCTGGCGTTGGCAAGAAGACCAATGGCCGTCGAGGCTGCACTGCCTGCTGTTGTAAAGGCACCAACTGCAACCGAGCTGACGCCCGAGGCGGCGGCCGTGTTGCCGTAGGCTGACGAATTAAGACCCGATGCGGTGGACGCTGTACCAACGGCCGTGCTGCTGGCGCCAGCTGCCTTGGCGCTGCTGCCGCCCGCAAATGATGAGCCGCCCGACGCGTTGGCGAGCGTGCCAACCGCCGTGTCGTTGCTGCCAGACGCAGTTGCCGCGCCACCGAGCGCGCTCGCGCCCGAGCCGCTCGCCATTGCCGCGCCGCCGAAGGCCTGGCTGTTGGCGCCCGTTGCTTTCGAGTTGAAGCCGACAGCGGCACCGTTGCCGCCGGTGGCTTGCGCCGATGTGCCCATGGCGATGGAATTGCCAGCCTTGGCAATGGTGCCCTGGCCGATAGCGATTTGACCCGAGGTCGCGCCACCCGATACACCCGCTGTGGCGCTATCGCCAATGGCTATGTCGGCCGCGTTAAAAGCGGTTGCTGACGAGCCTTCCGCAATTGAAGCACCACCTGCGGCATTGGCCTTTGTACCTATCGCCACTGCGCTGATCCCGCTGGCCGTTGCAAAGCCTGAGAGTGTTGCGCCACCCGTCGAGGTCGCGCCGCCGATGGCGACAGAGCCGAGGCCTGTTGCCTGCGAGCCGCCACCGACGGCGGTTGCACCAACGCCCGTTGCCTTCGAATAGGCGCCAAGCGCGCTCGAATAATATTGCGTAGCGCTGACGCCTTCGCCGAAGCCGACCGAGCCTGAGCCCGACACGGCCGCAAAGCTGCCGACGACGGTAGAACTCGACTGATTGAACGGATCAGAATTGTTCATCGTCGCGGTGGTCGTGAAGCCGATGGCGACTGCGCCTGCTTCACCAGCACCGGCGGAGTCCGATGTCTTGGCATCGACACCAATGGCAATTGAGCGGTTGTTGAGCGCGGTGGCTCGCGTGCCGACGGCGACGGCCGAGCCCTTAGTTACGCTGGCGGCTTGACCGATGGCGGTGGCGTCGTTGAAGTTTTGGACGCTGGCGCCCGCGCCCACGGCAACGCCGTTGCCGACCGCGGCACCCGAAATCGCGCCATCGCCGATAGCCAATGAGCCGAGGTTAAGCGCTTGCGCGGCGCGGCCGATGGCGACTTCACCCGCGCCCGTCGCCTTCGACGTCACACCGATTGCGATGGCGCCCGCGCCCTTCGATGTCGCCGTTTGCGCCAAGCCGCCGCCGATGGCGATAGCGCCCGCGCCCGTCGCCGTGGTCGTACCCGACGCCGCAACCGTGGCTCCGCCCGCTGCATAGGTCTGCGCGTTGGCAGCCGTGGGCGCCAGCATCAGCCCCATCGACATGAGAAGTGCAGAGATTGCCGTTCCACCACCAGAGAGGCGGCCAATGGAGCGCTGACGGCCCATGAATACGATGCGGAAGGCGAGGCGCAAAATGGCGGCTACGCGCCGACGCACGCTCCACCGCGCGCTCTTATCGTGCATGACATCTTGGAAGCCCGATGCGGGGCGGACGGTTAGGGGCGTGCGGAGTCGTGTAAGCCGGACCAACGATCGGCCGTTGCTTTGCATGCCAACATATGCAGCTACGGCCATCGTGTTCGTGTCCGTCATGTCGATCCCAATCTATGAAAAATTCCCTCCTAGATTGAATAGATTGATTCGTGGAGATTAACAATCTGAGGTTGTTATTGCACGGAGTAACTGCGGCTTTGCGCAAAAATTGACGCTGTTAATAAGCGTGTGCAAAAGTCTTTTCCACATCTTTGGTTGTGTAAATTTAACAACACAACTTGACAGAGCTTCAACTAATAATTGTATTTCGCCCACCGGGACGTCCCGGCAATTGGAGGGAAAATTCATGCCGCAATCAATTCAATCAACACGGGTTGTGCTCACCGTAATCGCCAGCGCTACCGCGCTTGCTCTGCTCGCGATCGCCAGTGCTTACGCAGCCGATAAAAAGTCCGACAGCGGCTGGTTCTCAAAATCGACCAAAGAAGAACCCGCAGCAAAAGCTGCCACGCCCGCGGCGGCCGACACACCCGCAGCAGGCGCGACAGCCGAAATTCAGACGATGGAACAGTTGCAGAAGGCGGGCGTCAAAAGCTGCCTGCAGATCGCCAAGGCCGTCGGACAGGCGACCATGTTTGGCACCGAATACGCGGCCGCCTCGACATGGCATTCCAAGCAGCCCGACAATCGTTTTTCGGTTTCCATGATTGGCCAAAAGCTGGCAGCTAACTCGGGCGCAAGCAACGGCATCAGCGGCGTGTTCTCGTCGCCGACAGCCGATGGCAAATGCGATGCAGCCGCGGTGCAAATCATCCCGACCCAGGATGCGTGCAGCAAAATCCAAGCTCAGGTGATGGAAAAGGGCAAGCTGCTCGGCGATCTCGCTGGCATTCCGATCCTGCAGAATGCCGCTAATGCGCAAGTGATGCTCATTCCTGCGGCAGCCAACGGCTGCGTGGTCGTAGCTCTCAGCACTGCCTACACGGAGTAAGCCCTCAACACTTCTGAAAACCTCCGCTCGTCTGGTGGCGCGCGCTTCTCTATGGGGCGCGCGCTGCACGGACTGGCCGGGTCGAGTGCGATGCCCAAACACGATTATGGAGAGGACACATGGACACTCAAACGCTCGAGATCGCGCGCTCTTACGATCAGACGCCTTACACGTCGCGGCCGTTTCCTCAGTCACATCCCCAGCGCCTCGCGGCCCTCGGACAGCTATTCGGCTTAACGCCGCCGGATGTTGCGACGGCGCGAGTTTTAGAAATGGGATGCGCGGCCGGCGGCAATCTCATACCGCTCGCCGCAGCGTTTCCGGATGCCGAATTTATCGGGATCGATCTCTCGTCCGTGCAAATCGAACAGGGGCAAGCACGCATCGCGCGCATCGGTCTGAAGAATATCAGGCTCGTGCGCATGTCGCTTGCCGACGTCACGCGCGGGCTCGGCGCCTTCGACTACATCGTCTGCCACGGCGTCTATAGCTGGGTGCCCGCCGCCGTTCGAGACGCCATTTTGCGCGTCAGTCACGATAATCTCACAGTCGACGGCATCGCTTACGTTTCCTATAACGTTTTCCCCGGCTGGCGCTTACGCGCCGTTCTACGCGATGCCATGCTGTTTCATGGCGAAACGTCGGCCAACCCCGCCGATCGTCTTGCGCTCGGCCGTGATTTTCTGGCTCAGCTCGGTAACATCACAAATGCCGGATCGCCGTACGGGCAAATGTTGCGGCACGAAGCCAAGATGATGGCCGGCATGGAAGATTATTACGTCGCGCACGAATATCTGGAATTTAACAACGAGCCCTGTTACGTCGCGGATTTTTTCAAACGGCTGGACATGTTCGACCTCAGCTTCCTCACAGAATCAGACGTCCACTTGACCATCGCCGAAAACTTCGGTTCCGAAACGGGCGCATTGCTGCGCAACCTCTCCGATAACCGGCTCGATCGCATGGAGCAGTACATTGATTACCTGACGGGCCGCACATTCAGACAAACCCTCCTCGTGCGCAAAGATCAAGCGAGCCGCATTCAACGGTCACTG
>JANNUW010000586.1:0-5177 GCA_031414095.1 Hyphomicrobium sp.
ACGGATTTCTCGTTTATCGAATCGCCATTCTGTCAAACGGCGCCACGCCCGTGATCGCGCCTGAGAAAAATCTCACGACCGACGTCGACGCCCTTCTCGCCAAGGTGACGCCGCGCACGAAGGTGGTGTTTCTGGCAAATCCGAATAACCCGACGGGGACCTACATTCCCGAGAGCGACGTGCGCCGCCTGCGCGATGGGCTTCCCGGTAATGTCGTGCTCGTGCTCGACGGCGCCTACGCCGAATACGTCACGCGCGCCGACTATGACGCGGGCGTCGACCTCGTGAACGCGAGCGACAACACGGTGATGACGCGCACCTTCTCGAAAATCTACGGGCTGGCCGCATTGCGCATCGGCTGGGCCTATTGCCCCGAAGCGATTGCCGATGTGCTGAACCGCATTCGCGGGCCGTTCAATCTGTCGTCGGCGTCGATTGCGGCAGGTGCCGCGGCCATGGCCGACAACGCGCACATCGAGGCCGCGGTCGCACACAATTCGAAATGGCTGCCTTGGCTGACGGCCGAAATCGAACAACTAGGATACCGCGTGACGCCCAGCGTCGGCAACTTCCTGCTGTTTCATTTGCCCGCCGATGCGGCGCGCGGAGCTGCGGCCTGCGACGAATTCTTGAAATCGCGCGGCATCATACTGCGCCGGGTCGCGGGCTACGGCTTGCCCGACTGTCTGCGCCTCACCGTCGGCACCGAGGCCGAAAACCGCGCCGTGATCGCAGCGCTCGCCGGCTTTGCCGGAGGCCGCGCGTGAGTAAGACAGCAAGCGACAGCCAACCGATGTTCGAGCGCATCGCGCTCATCGGCATCGGCCTCATCGGCTCATCGATCAGCCTCGCCGCCCAGCGCGCGGGTCTGGCGCGTACGATTGCCGGATCGGCGCGCAGTGCCGCAACCGTCAAGACCGCGCTCGACCTCCGGCTTATCAGCGAAGGCTTCGCCAGCGCCAGCGACGCGGTGAAAAACGCCGATCTCGTCATTCTATGTGTGCCCGTCGGCCTGTGCGGCCCCATCACGGCTGAGATTGCCCCACACCTCAGACCCGGCGCAATCATCACCGACGTCGGCTCAGTCAAGGGCTCAATCGTGCGCGACATGAGCCCGCATATCCCCAAGGGCGTCCACTTCGTTGCCGGTCATCCCATTGCCGGTACGGAAAAGTCCGGGCCTGAATCTGGCTTCGCCGAACTGTTCGACGGCCGCTGGTGCATTCTGACGCCCGAGGCTCACACCGACGCCGAGGCGGTCGCCAAGCTGCAGACATTTTGGCAGAAACTCGGCTCCAACGTCGAGATCATGACGCCCGACCACCACGACATGGTGCTCGCCATCACCAGCCATCTGCCGCATTTGATTGCCTACAATATCGTCAACACGGCCGCGCACCTCGAGCGCGTGACCGATAGCGAAGTCATCAAGTTTTCGGCCGGCGGCTTTCGCGATTTTACGCGCATCGCGGCGTCCGACCCGACCATGTGGCGCGATGTTTTCCTGACCAACAAAGACGCCGTGCTGGAAATGCTCGGGCGATTTTCAGAAGACCTGGCTGGCCTGCAACGCGCCATCCGCTTCGGCGATGGCGACACGCTGTTTCAGATGTTTACCGACGCACGCGCCATCCGGCGCGGCGTCATCCAGGCCGGCCAGGATACGGCCGCAGCCAATTTCGGGCGCAACGCCGCGCCCGCCGCGAGCCCGGCGCAGCGTCCAACGCCAACTGTCCCCGCCAAGAAAGCGCGCACGTGACGCCCCAATCTCGTTCCCTCAGCACGTCATGACGGCGCGCCCGCTGTGGATCTTCGGCTACGGCTCGCTGATGTGGCGGCCCGGCTTTGCGTACCGCTCGATGTCCGTTGCCCGCCTGCGCGGCTTTCATCGCGCGCTATGCATCCGCTCGACCCACTATCGCGGAACGCTCCGGCGGCCGGGGCTCGTGTTTGGGCTTGATTGGGGCGGGGTGTGCGATGGCATCGCGTTCGAGATTGCCGCCGATGAAGCCGCCAGCGTGTTGAACGCGGTCCGCGCGCGCGAATTGATCTACGGCGTCTATCGCGAGGCGCGCATACCAATTACGCTGATGATGGGCGAGCACCGCGTTGTCGATGCCGTCACCTTCATCGCCGAACGCGCGCACCCGAGTTACGCGGGCCGCATTCACGCAAGTGTGCAGGCGGAAGTCATACGCGGCGCGTGCGGCGTGGCCGGCTCCAACCTCGCGTATCTCCTCAATACGTTGGAACACTTGCGCGTGTTGAAGTTGCGCGATCGCGCCATTGAACGCGTCGGTGCGATGCTGGCCGCACACGCTCTGAGCAACAGCGCGAGCGGGGTGATCGACAGCGCGCGGGTGGAAGCGCTGTGCGGAAATTGCAAATTCAAGCGCAGCCGCGCAGCCAAGCGCCACCGCGTTCAAAAGCGCTTCGAACAAAGCCGCTTCGGCCATCGCAAAGCTTTGGGGCGGTAGCGATGACCCAATGACCAAGGGTACAATAGGCGTAGCCTTGCACCTCTCGGCAGCCATGGGCTCGCGGTGCAATACGCCCGGAAGGGCCGGGCTATTGCACCCTTAGGGCAAAGCACGGCGTTTCAGGATGTGACGCCGCCCACAAAGGCATTCGTAAGCCTCACTCGGGATCGAACGGCACCGTGCCCTTGGGCGTTCCGTCGGCGGCAAAGGTCAGTTTCTCGACCTTGGCTTCGGCTTGCTTCAACAGGCGATCGCAGTGATCGCGCAAAACTTCGCCGCGCTCGTAGATGGCGATGCTTTCTTCAAGTTCGACGTCGCCGCGCTCCAGCCGCGAGACGATGCTCTCGAGATCTTTGAGCGCGCGCTCGAACGTCATGTCTTTGATGTCGGCATATTTTGCGAGTGGCTTATTCATCATATTTAGCGCCCTGATTCGATTGCGCCGATCATAAGCGCAATCGCGAGCCAAGAGTAAGGCAGAGCGTTTGCCTGTCCCCAGCCGATCGTGCGGCCGGTTCAAGCCGCTAGCGGCACCTGAGAGGTCGCGACATCGCCCTTGAGAGCCGAGAAAATCTGGCGGGCGAACGCGGCCGTGCGTTCCAGTACCAGACCGCGCTGACGATCGACCGTCACGAGATGGTAGCTGTCTTCCAAAATTTCGAGGTCGACGGGGCCCGTCAGCGTCTTTTGCAGATAGGTCGCATTGTTGAGCGCGGCGAAGTCGTCTTCGCGCGGATGCATGATGAGAACCGGCTGCGTGACGTTGTGCAAAGCTTCACGAGCGGCGCTGACCAGCCAGCGCCGTTCAATGACCGCGCCGCCTGGTGTCACGACCTGGGCGCTGCCACCACCTGACGCCATGGCGCACTTGATGAACTCGCGCAGCCTGACATCCTTGATGCCGAAGTTGGCAGGCGAGGGAAAGCGAAAGAGCTGTGCCAGCGCCTTGGTCGGGATGATCGGAAACAGCCGGGCGTACCAGGGAATGCTGCGCCCGTTCAGCCAAAGCGTCGGCGAGTAGAGCGCAAGCGCTGCCACTTTCGTTGGGTGCTTGGCGGCGAGCATTAAGGCGAGAATTGCGCCGGTCGAAAGGCCGCCGACGATGACCGTATCGCATTCGGCCGACAGCTCGAGAAGTGCGGCTTCTGCGCTCTTATACCAATCCTGCCATGTGGATTCTTTGAGATCGGCAGATTGGCTGCCGTGGCCAGCGAGTTGCGGGCAATAGACATTGTAGCCCGCGCGGGCCAAGCCGCTGGCGATGAAGCGCATCTCGACAGGGTTGCTGGCCAGCCCGTGGATCAACAGGATGCCCGAGCGGCCCGTACCAACGCGAAAAGACTGATCGTTTGCGGTCATGGCCATCTCCTCATTAATCATGAGGTCGACGGTACTTGCCGGAGCGGCGAAGCGCTGTTCCATGGGGTACACCCACTTTAAGTCTAAGGCGGCGTGCGGCGCGGATGCGCGTGTGCAAACTAAAAGTACCGTGTGCAGCCGGTGGGCTCAACGGACCAAGGTCTGACAGACCTAAGGGACCTCCCCGTTCCGGCGCATTGCTGTCCGGTCTAGATTTGATGCCTGAAAAGCAGGATATGTACGACAAAGAGTGAAGGCACTTGCAATTTGGGCGGGACGACGAGGGCGATTGCAAACCGGTTTTGCTCCCCTCCGCGTCATGGCGCGCGACCACTTGAAAGTCCCCTTTGCGGGATCGCGCAGCGATCGCGCGGTAGCGCGACAAACAGCCATGAAGGGAACTGGGCAGAAGCGCCGTCGACCGGACAGCAGCGGTTACTGCGTGAGGACGCAGTCAGACAACATGAACGCGGCCGGACGGGGAGGCCGGGCCTTAGAGCTCCGGCATGGTGACGAAGCCAGGCAGATTCTTGATGCGGGCGATCCAGGCGCGGATGGCCGGATAGGTCGTCAGCGGTACGCCGCCCTCATGGCCGACGCCAACGTATGGCAGGCAGGCGATGTCGGCGATGGTCGGCCGCCCCAGTGCCAGCCAGTTGTTCTTCGAAAGGTGCGCTTCCATGAGCCCGAGAACGCGCGCTGCTTTTTCGCGTGCCAGATTGACGTCGAGCTTGTAGCCGAACTTGTCGTGCAGGCGCGCATCGCCCGGACCGCGCATGATCTCGTTGTTGCCCGTCATCACCCATTCCATCACGCGCGTCATATCGGCATGGCCGGTCGGCAGCCAGGTTTCGCCGCCATACTTGCGCGCGAGGTAGACGAGGATCGCCTGACTGTCGCGAATGATGAAGCCGTCGTCGTCGAGGATCGGAATTTCGCCGAACGGATTGAGTTCGATGAGCGGCGGCTTCTTATGCGCGCCGGCCATGAAGTCGACAGGCACGATTTCGAGGGGCACGCCCAGGAACGCGCACATCAAACGGACTTTGTAACAATTGCCCGACGGCTCGAGATCGTAAAGACGCATTGTCATTGCCAGCAAACTCCCCGTATTTTATATGCCAGACCCCATCGCGCCCGTCACTGATGCGCGAGCGCCTTGGCAATGTCTTCAGTCATTTTCTTGGCGTCGCCCAGCACCATCACGGTGTTCGCATTGTAAAACAGCGAGTTGTCGATACCGGCATAACCCGACGCCAGCGAACGCTTGTTAAAGAGCACCGTGCCGGCTTTCCACACCTGCAGCACGGGCATGCCGTAGATCGGCGAGGTCTTGTC
>JANNUW010000587.1:0-14223 GCA_031414095.1 Hyphomicrobium sp.
CGGGTGAAGGGTCGCTCCCTACGTATGGATGCGGAAAAACGATTCCCAAAGCCTGCACCGGGCGGCATGGCTGCACACCCGCGACGGGCTCGCCTTTCAAGGAGCAAAAATGTCTAATACCCCGAGCGTCTCCGACAGCACGTTCGACGAAGTGGTTTTGAAGTCGACCCAACCCGTGGTCGTCGATTTCTTTGCCGAGTGGTGTGGTCCCTGCAAGGCCATGGCACCAGCACTCGATCAGTTGGCAGCCGAAATGCAGGGGAAGGTCAAAGTCGTCAAAGTCGACGTCGACCAGAATCCGGGCATCACCGCAAAGTATCAAATCCGGGCGATGCCGACGCTCATGATTTTTAAAGGCGGCGAGGTCGCGGCCCAGCACGTCGGCGCACTTGTGCAAAAGAAAAAGCTTGAAGATTGGGTCAATGGCACCCTGGTGTCGTAAACAACCGGCAAGAATTTAGACAATAAAAAACGGTGAGGAACTCCTCACCGTTTTTTTGTGCGCGGCGCTGGGGATCCGGCAACTTACTTCTTTTCCGGCGTAGCAGCGGGAGCCGGTGGGGCAGCTGGCGCTGGCGCAGCCACCGGAGCGGCGGCTGGCGCCGCGGCGGCTAAAGGTTGGCCCCACTTGGGCGGCCTGGAGGCCACGAATTTTGCGCAATCGGGGCTGAGCTTAGCTTGATTGGCGCGCAGGCAGCGCGCGCGTCCACCGTCCTTTTTCTCAATTCCCGCGCACAGCGTGAGAACGTCGCCGTTGCACGCCTGGGCGCCAGGAGCAGCAGCGGCCGGCGTCGCGGGTGCCTCGGCGAAAGCAGGCAGCGCGAGGCTGAGCGAAGCACCGATTGCAAGAAGACAGGCTTTGAGGCGCATTGATGAGTTCCGCATTTTAAATACTCCATTCACCCAAGCAGGCGACAGCCTGAGGATGAGCCAAACCTGACGCTACTGGTAAACTCGATATTGGGCGAAATTGCGCAAAACCCTCGTCGGGTCGGCGGAGAGGCTACAATTAAGATGACACTTTTCCGCCGGTGTAAATGGTCATTACCTCGCCGTCCTTCAGCGTCAGTGCCAGCTCGCCGCGCTTGAGGCGCAGGGCATCGTCACCAAAGACTTCACGGCGCCAAGGGCTTGTCAGCGCCAGGACATCGGGATCGGGTTCCGACGCCAGGCGCTCGAGATCGTCGCCTCCCGCTATGTAGCGCGGTGCGACGCGGTGGCGTGCCGCAGCGGACTTCAAAAGCACCTTGAGCAGCTCCGTAGTCGCCGTCGCTTCGGGAGACAAGGGCGCACCGTTGGATAGCGGCGGCACCGTTTTCATGTCGCGCGCCAAGCCGCGTTTGACGGCGTCGATAATCTCTTTGGCCCGCGCGGAACGCGCAAAACCGTCGCTCAGGGTGCGCAATTCTCCCAACTGCTCGACTGTCCCGGGCGATTGGTTGGCGATGTCGTAGAGCGCTTCGTCGCGCAGGATGCGGCCGCGCGGTACATCTTGCGCTTGCGCCAAACGCTCGCGCCAGGATGCCAATTCAACGAGCACCGCGAGCGCCTTACGGCTCTTGACCCGCAGCTTGAGACGGCGCCAGGCGTCGTCGGGATGGGTTTCGTAGGTGGCGCGGTCCGTCAGGGCTGCCATTTCTTCCATCAGCCAGCCCGAGCGATCCTTCTTGGCAAGGTCCGATTTGAGACTGAGGTAGACGTCGCGCAGGTATGTGACGTCTCCGAGGGCATAAATCAGCTGCTTTTCGGAAAGCGGGCGGCGGCTCCAATCGGTGAACCGCGAAGACTTATCGAGGTCGGCGCCGGTAATTTTCTTGACCAGATTGACGTAGCTGACGCTTTCACCATAGCCGCAAACAGCGGCCGCGACCTGCGTGTCGAACACCGGGCTCGGTACATGCCCCGACTGGGCGAAGACAATTTCGATGTCCTGGCGTGCCGCGTGAAAGACCTTGAGCACGCGCTCGTTGCGCATCAGCGCATAAAACGGCTCAAGGTCGAGGCCGGGCGCCTGCGGATCGACGATCAGCTCGAAACCGGGCGCCGCCATCTGGATGAGGCACAGCTGGGGCCAAAACGTCTGTTCACGGATAAATTCCGTGTCGACCGTTACATAGTCGGCCGAGGCAAACTGGTCGCAGGCTTGTTGTAGGTCGGGGGTCGAGGTGATGACGCGCATGAATCGGGCTATACCGTATCAAAGCTCAAATGTCGCTGCCCTGTTGACGGCTTGGCTCCGGGCGGGCCGCAGTCGTACCGCAAATAACGTATTTTATTTACCATGTGGGTTGGATGGCACTTAGTTTCGCCGCCATTAACCAAGATTTATCACGAGTTAGCAACCGTGTACGGCGCACCATCGAGCGCGCAATCGAAGGACTGGGCGAACGTGTGCCCGCTCGCAAGGAGACTTCACGGTGACTGAACTGACGGCACGCGAACAGCTCATGCTCGAAATGGTCAATCGCGCTAGGCTCGATCCCCTCGCCGAAGCGAGCCGTCTTGGCATTGCCCTCAACGCCGGGCTGGCGGCTGGCCAACTCGACGGAGTGGCTAAGCAACCGCTGGCACCCAATGAGCTCTTAAGGCAAGCCGCGTTCGATCACAGTACGTGGATGCTCGCCAACGACATCTTTTCTCATACCGGAGCTGGCGCCTCTGACGCTGGCGACCGCATGACGGCGGCTGGCTACAATTTCACCGGGTCGTGGACCTGGGGCGAGAACATTGCCTGGAGCGGTTCGACGGCCGCCATCAACGGCGATGCCTACACCATTGAACTCGCCGACAATTTATTTCGCAGTGCGCATCACCGCGTCAACATCCTCGACGGCGATTTTCGCGAACTCGGGACTGGGATCGCGCAAGGGCGCTTTCTCTCGGGCGGCACGAATTACAACGCCTTGATGGGCACGCAGAACTTCGCCACGTCGGGACCGAATGTCTTTGTGACGGGCGTTGCTATCAACGACGCCGACGGCGACAATTTCTACGACATCGGCGAAGCGCGCGCCGGCGTTATCGTGACTGTCACTATTGGCGGCGTCACGGCTGGATCGGACTCGACGGCAACGGCTGGCGGTTATTCCGTTGGCGTTGCCGGTGGTACCGCAGGCATCACCTTTTCGGGTGGTCCGCTCGCGGCCGCCGTTTCCGTCACGGTCGCTACGGGCGGCAGCAATGTTAAAGTCGACTTGATCGGCGATCACGAAATCGCCTCCTCACAGTCGATCGTTTTGGGCGATGGCGCCTACGATCTCGTGCTGCTCGGCAATGCCGCCATCAGCGGCACCGGCAACGTGTTTGCGAACGTTTTAGTCGGTAACCGGGGCAGCAACGGCTTGGCCGGGCTCGACGGCAACGACGTGCTGGTCGGCGGCGGCGGACGCGATTATCTTGCCGGTGGCACGGGCCACGACGTTTTCGATTTCAACACCGTGAGTGAGAGCGGCCGCAAGGCCGGCTTGCGCGACCGGATCGTCGACTTTGCTCATGGCCAAGATGACATGAATGTCGCCGGCATAGATGCCAATTTGATGAAGGCCGGCAACCAGGCGTTCGTCTGGCGTGGTGGTGCCGCGTTCAATGGTCATGCCGGTCAGCTGCGCTTTGTGCTTTCCAATCAAGCCGGCACAGCCAACGATCACACCTTCGTCTACGGCGATATAAATGGGGACAAAAAGCCCGATTTCCAGATCGAGTTGGACGGGCTACAGCGGCTGACAGCAGGCGACTTCGTCCTGTAGCCGACTGCTCTCGAATTCCTCACTGCTCTTACCATCGTGCTTGACCAGCCGCGCCGTCATACCTTCTGTTCACGCAGGAAGGCCTGCGCGCTTTGCCGCCAACGATGAGTTTTAAAGGCTGAACGTGCTCAACCAATACCGGCTGTTCGGAATATTCAGGCTGTGTTTGGCTCTGATGGTCGTTGTCCAGCACGCGCTCGGCGGCCTCGGACCGCCGGCGCTGCGCGCCTTGCTGGCGCCGCTCGAAATCGGCAGTGTCGCGGTGCTGCTGTTTTTTGTTTTGTCAGGTTTTATCGTCGTCGAAGCGGCTGCACTGTTTTACGAACGGCGCGCCTCAGCGTTCCTCATCAATCGCATGATCAGGATTTATCCGCCCTATTTGGTCGCCGTCTTGCTGACCGTCGTCACAACGTTTGCAATCGAACACCTGCATGGCGAGAACGCCGTGGTCGCGTTGTTGGGCGCATGGCCGGATTTATCCGCGCAAAACATTCTGGCCGGCCTCTTTGGAATTTTTCCGGTCCTAGCCAAGCTGCTCGAGCCCAAAGGCTCCGAGCCAATTCTCGTGCTCGCATGGGCGCTGCGTATTGAAATGATCTTCTATGCGGTCGTGTTTCTCGCTCTGTTTGTAGGGCGGGTGATCAACCAGCCCGCGGCGCGCTTGCTGGGCCTCTTTGGCATCTCAAGCCTGCTGTACGACGCCGTCAACATTAGTACGCTGCGTGGTAGCGGCTTTGAGTTCACGCCGTACTTCGTAGCTGGAGCCGCGCTCTATTTTGCCATCACACCCGCGAGCGTGCGCCGGCGCGTCATTGCGACCGGATTGGCCGTCGTTTCAGTGGCAATGATCGCCTCTCACATCGGTGCCCAGTCGCTCGTCAACGAGAAGGGCGGCTACGTGCGCGATCTTGCCGGGCAGCGCGTCATTTTCTTTGCAGGCCTTGCCGTCTGGCTCGGGTTGATGGCGCTGCCGGCTTTGGCGCAACGCACGTATCTGCGCGCGCGGGCTGCCGACCAGGCCTTAGGCGACCTGACCTATCCGATTTACCTCACGCATATGGCGGCGCTGTTGCCCTGCCTTTGGCTGCTTGGCTCGCGGCCAGCAATCGCGTGGCCTGCGGCGCTGGGGGCGGTTATAGGGCTCGCCTGGCTGATGCACCGTATCGTCGAAAAACCGCTCGTCAAGATGCGGCAAAAGAATCGCGGCCAGGACCTTTTGATGCCTGCCGCGGGAATTATGCAGACCTGATATGGGCGGTGCCCCGGCGACCGGCCGCCGCTGGTCTTGAGCGCCTTGACAATCCACGGCCCGCATGCGCTTTTCCGGCTTAAATCAGCAAAATTCGCATAATATCGGGGCACATCGGAACTATGGGCGAAGGTCACAAGACGGCCGCAACAGAACACAAGCGCGACGGCACGCTGCATCGCTACCGTTCGCACACGTGCGGCGCGCTGCGTGTTGGAGATACCGGCAAAGACGTGCGGCTGTCGGGCTGGGTGCACCGGGTCCGCGATCACGGTGGGTTGCTGTTCATCGACGTGCGCGATCACTACGGCATTACGCAGGTGGTGGCCGATCCCGATAGCCCCGCCTTCAAGACCGCCGAAACGCTGCGCTCGGAATGGGTGATCCGCGTCGACGGCAAGGTCAAGACGCGTCTAGCCGGCACCACGAACGCCGATCTCAGCACCGGCGATATCGAACTGTTCGCAGGCGAGATTGAAGTGCTATCGGCCGCCAAGGAATTGCCGATTCCGGTTTTCGGCGAACCCGACTATCCCGAAGATCTGCGGTTGACATACCGCTTTCTCGATCTGCGCCGCGAGACGTTGCACGCCATCATCATGAAACGGCTGGCGATCACGTCGTCGATCCGCCGGCGCATGCAGGAGAGCGGATTTTTCGAATTCTCGACGCCCATCTTGACCGCGTCGTCGCCCGAGGGGGCGCGCGACTTCCTGGTGCCGTCGCGTATTCATCCGGGCAAATTTTACGCGCTGCCCCAGGCGCCCCAGCAGTATAAACAATTGCTGATGGTGTCGGGCTTCGACCGCTATTTCCAGATCGCGCCGTGTTTCCGCGACGAGGACCCGCGCGCCGACCGCTTGCCGGGAGAGTTTTATCAGCTCGATGTCGAGATGAGCTTCGTTGAACAGGAAGATATTTTCCAGACCATGGAGCCGGTGATCACCGGCATCTTCGAAGAGTTCGCAAACGGGAAAAACGTCACCAAGACGTGGCCGCGTATCCCCTACGATGAGAGCCTGCGCAAGTACGGCTCGGACAAACCTGATCTGCGCAATCCGATCGAGATGCAAGACGTGACCGAACACTTCAGGGGCTCGGGCTTCAAAGTGTTTGCCGGCATGATTGATAAAGACCCCAAGGTCCGCATCTGGGGCATCCCGGCCCCGACCGGCGGCAGCCGCGCGTTTTGCGATCGCATGAACGGCTGGGCGCAGGGCGAGGGCCAGCCCGGACTCGGCTACATCATGTTTAAGGATGGCAAGGGCGCCGGCCCTGTTGCCAACAACATCGGGCCAGAACGGTCGGCAGCAGTTCAAACTCAACTCAGCCTGAAAGACGGGGACGCGGCGTTCTTCGTCGCCGGTAACCCGGCTAACTTTTATAAGTTCGCAGGTCTCGCGCGCGATCGCGCCGGTTCAGAACTGAAGCTGATCGACGAGAACCGTTTTGCGCTCGCTTGGATCGTCGATTTCCCTCAGTACGAGTGGAATGAGGACGACAAGAAAATCGACTTCTCGCACAATCCGTTTTCGATGCCGCAAGGTGGGCGTGCCGCGCTCGACGCCGCTAAGACCAACGACGACCTGTTGGCGCTTAAGGCCTACCAGTACGACATCGTTTGCAATGGCTTCGAAATCGCGTCCGGCGGTATTCGCAACCACGAGCCCGAAACCATGATTAAGGCGTTCGGCATCGCGGGCCTTGGCCCCGACGTTGTCGAAGAGCGTTTCGGCGGCATGTATCGCGCGTTCCAGTACGGCGCGCCGCCGCACGGCGGCATGGCGGCTGGGATCGACCGCATGGTGATGCTGATTGTCGGCGCCAAAAACTTACGCGAAATATCACTGTTTCCCATGAATCAACAGGCTAACGATCTGCTCATGGGCGCGCCGAGCCAAGTGCCGGTCAAGCAACTGCGTGAGTTGTCGATTAAGGTCAATGCGCCCGAGCCAAAATAGGCGCATCGCAAGCGCACGTTACGGATTTGTCATGAGCTGGCTATTCATCTTCCGTTCATCGAACAGGGCGGAATTTGAATGGATCGAAATGCGCGCTCGCGCGTTTGGAACAGTATCGCAACTCCACTAGGGAGTGAGCGCTAAAATTAGAGGACAGGCCCATGAGAAGTAAAATGGCGCTGATGTTAGTAGCGGTTGCTGGCGCATTGCTGGCCGCCTCCACGGCTTCAGCCGCACCGATCGGTGCTTCAGCAAAGAGTGGCGCGATCGCCGCTGCAACTGATGGCGCGGTTACACAGGTTCATTCGCGCAGATGGCGGCATAACCATCGCCATGCGCATAACCGCGGTTATCGTAATTACGGCTCTTACGGTTATCGGCCGTACTACGGTTATTCGTCGCCCTATTACGGTAACTACGGCTATCGCCGCTACGGTTATGGCTACGGCAACGGTTATGGCTACGGCTACGGCAACTATTATCGCCGTCCCGGAATTTCGTTCGGCTTCCGCTTCTAAGTCGGCCGTTCGAAAGTACGATGAAGGGGCAGCGGCATCGCTGCCCTTTTTTATTTATCGCTGAAGCGGAACGACGGAGCGAGCCTGCGATAGTCGCGACACACTCGTTCGAAGTTTTGTGCGGTTGAGCAAGCCCTGCTGATCGGCTTTCAGAAGTCCCGATAAGATATCTGCAAGGTCGCGCTCGCCCCAAGAGACGAGCAAAAGGTCTGCGCCAGCGTTCAAGGATTTGACGGCTGCTCCCGCTTTACCTTCGTCTGCTTTCGTCACGGCGCCCATGCTGAAATCGTCGGTAATCAGCAACCCTTCGTGGTGCCATTCATTGCGGATGAGACCATCGATCACTGCATCCGAAAAAGACGCTGGCGTTTTGTCGTCAACGGCGGCCAACCGCACATGCGCGAGCATGGTCGTGATGCCCGGTTCGCGCATCAAGGCGCGATAGGGTGCCCAGTCTTTGGTGAGCAGGTCAGCGCGTGTCGCGGCAAGCCGTCCCTGCCGGCGGTGCGTGTCGATGGCGACGCGCCCAAGGCCAGGAAAGTGTTTGAGCGTGCACATCACGCCGTCGCGAACGAGGACACTGCAATACCAGGCTGCAGTCTTGGTCACGAGTTCGACGTCGGCACTGATGGCGCGGGCGCTCAGGTTCGTCTCGCCGTCGTTGCGCGACTTGAGAATGGTTTTCAAATCGACGACGGGCGAGAAATTTAGGTTGACGCCCATGGCCTTTAAGCCCGCCACCTGAGCCTTGGCGAACTGTTCGACACGGGCTCGCTTGCTGGCATCAGTATCGGGAGGCAGTGGCGGACCCGGTACATAGCGAACTCTGAGACGGCCTTTGCGCAAGCGCCATTTCACGGCAATGCGCTTGGGCACAGGCGCGGCGACAACTCTCGCCAACGTAGGTTGGCGGCTCAAGGGCGGCGACAGCCGCGACACCGATCCACCCTCTTGGTCCGCGGCGATAATCAGAGGCGGCAAGCCCTGGGCCGTGCGGATGGCCTGCAGCTTCGCGATCTGTGCGCCGATTTGCGCCGCCGTCTTGCCGCGTACGTTGTGATCGGTGATGAAGATTCCCGCGATTGCGCGCTTCTCGACGAGCAATTTGGCGCTGTCGATGCTCTCCATACCCGTGATGATATGACGGCCAATGACCTCGAGACGTTCAGCCTCGGCGGTTTCCATCACCTTGCGCACTTCCGGTGTAAACGCGTGCGCGGGTAGCGAGACTGTCAGGCAGACTCCCGCCACCAGTTTATGGAGCCATGAAGACATTCAGGCATCCTTTGAGGCGCTGCTTATTCAGCATCTAGCTGATAGCTAATCCGCAGGGTCGCCCATTTGCAGAGCCTCACGGAAACGATCGTTCACTCAAATTACGGTCGCGACTCACCAGATGACACTATCATATTTGTCTGTGCACGGTGACACGCTTGCCGCGTTCAGGGTAAACGCGGCGCGATTTATGGGCGCTTACCCCGCCGGGTCAGCATATTCAGACCTTCGATGAGGATCGAAAACGCCATGGAGGCATAAATGTAGCCCTTCGGGACATGCGCGCCAAAGCCCTCTGCAATGAGTACCGTACCGATCATGAGCAGGAAGCCCAACGCCAGCATGATCACCGCGGGATTGCCGTTGATGAAGTCAGCGAGCGGCTTTGCAGCCAGTAGCATGACAAGCACCGTGAATACGACTGCAATGACCATGATAGGCAGGTGGTCGGTCATACCTATGGCCGTCAGAATGCTATCGATCGAAAAGACGAGATCGAGCGCCAGGATCTGGCCGATCGCGGCTGCAAACCCCAGAACGGCCTTACGCCCCCCGGCCACTTCGAGTTCAGGCTCAGGGTCGACGCGATGATGGATTTCGCGGGTGGCTTTCCACACTAGAAATAGCCCGCCGCCGATCAGGATCAGATCGCGCCATGAGAAACTCTGCCCCATCACGCTGAGCACGGGCGTTGTCAGCTTGACGATCCAACTGATCGTTCCGAGCAGCATGAGCCGCAATATGAGGGCGCCTGCGATGCCGATTTGACGGGCGCGCGCGCGTTGGCTCTCCGGCAGCTTGTTGGTGAGGATGGATATGAACAGCAGGTTGTCAATGCCGAGCACGACTTCCATCACAATGAGAGTCGCCAAAGCGGCCCAGGCTGTGGGATCGGCCGCCAGTTGAAGCATCGTATCCATCGAACCGTCAGGCCTCCTCCAAAGACGGCTGGACCAGCACAACCAGGGCCCGTCCAACCCTTCACCCTTTTGTCGCAATTTTAATATCGAGTCACGCTGAGATAGGGACCAACCGGCATGAAACCAAGCAGAGACGGCACGAATTCGGCAAGGCTGGTTAAGGCCGTTCTTGGCATGGCGATTGCGGGATATTTGGCCGCAAGTCCTGTCGCCAGCGCCGCCGATAAACGCGTCGCTCTCGTGATTGGAAATTCGGCCTACGTCAGCGCCAACAAGCTCCCCAATCCGGCCAATGACGCGGCTGATATGGCGGCACACCTTAAAAAGCTCGGCTTTGAAGTTTTCCTCGGCGTCGACCTCGACAAGCCCGCCTTCGACGGCAAAGTTCACGAGTTTGCCGCTGTGCTGGAAGAAGCAGGCACCGCCGTCTTGTTTTACGCAGGCCACGGCATCCAGGTCGGCGGCCAGAACTTTCTCATGCCCATCGACGCCAAACTCGCCCGCGAACGCGATCTCGAGTTCGAATCCGTCAAGCTCGATTTTATTCTGAAGCAGATGGAGCTGGGACGCGAGGACAAGACCAACATCGTGTTCTTGGACGCTTGCCGTGACAATCCGCTGTCGCGCTCGCTCGCGCGCAACATGGGCACGCGGTCGATCGCCGTCGGTCAAGGCTTGGCGCAGGTCGATGCCGGTGTCGGCACCTTCGTCGCCTATTCGACGCAGCCTGGTAACGTCGCGCTTGATGGCTCGGGGCGCAACTCCCCGTTCACGGCAGCGCTGACACAGCGGATGGCCGAGCCCGGCCGCAATCTCACCTCTGTGATGATCGACGTCAGGAAAGATGTGATCGCGGCGACCGGCGGTAAACAAGTGCCGTGGGATCATTCGGCCTTAACGGGCGAGTTTTATTTCGACGCAGACGCGGCTCCGCTAGGCCCTGATGCAGGTCAAGCGCGCGTCAAGGAACTCGAAGATCAGCTCAAGTCGAAGGCCCGTTCAGCCGATGTCGCCTCCACTGCGGCTCTGACGCAGTTGCGCCAGCGCGTGCGCCAGATGGAAGACGAGACCCGGCGGGATCGCGACCGCATGTTTTCAATTCAGCGCGAGCAGGTGGAGGTGCGCGATGCCATGAAGCTTGGTTCGATGTCGCAGGAAATCGGCCGCATCCAGATCGGCATGGTCAATCGCAGCAGGGATCAACAGGAGCTACGCGCGCAAATCCAAAAGCTCGAACAGGATCTCGGCATCGTAGCGGGCGCCGATGAAAAGCAATGAGGCTGGCTCGCCTTTCGCAAGCCGGCTCAGCGCGCGCTCTTAAAAATTAAAGTCAGATTGTTGGCGGGCATGTCTTCGATAAGAGGTGCGTCAAAGCCGTGCGATGCTGCAAGTTCGGCCACCGCCACGAGATCCCGCACGCCCCAGTGCGGATTGCGCGCCCTCAAATCCGCGTCGAACTCCGCGTTGCTCGGCGCCGTGTGCGCGCCATCGCGCCGGTATGGGCCGTAAAGGATCAGCACGCCATCGCGGCAAAGGATTCGCCCTGCACCAGCCATCAGGCCGCAGGTCGCGGCCCACGGCGAAATGTGGATCATGTTGATGCAAATGACCGCGTTGGCGTGTGCGATCGGCCATTCGGTTGAGGCCGCGTCGAGCGCGACGGCCGCACGCAAGTTGGAAAGTTCGGCGTGGCGCACCCACGCATCGATACTGGCGCGCGATACGGCGTCAGGGTCGGACGGCTGCACGGTGATGCCAGGGCCTAAAGCCCGTGCGAAGTGGACGGCATGTTCGCCTGTGCCGCTGGCGATCTCGAGGAGTAATCCCGATGGCGGCAGGTGGCCGCGCATCGCCTGCAAAATCGGGTCACGGTTACGCGCCGCTGAAGGCGCGTAACGGCGGGAGCCAAGAGGCATGACGCAGACCTCGCGGGTTGCGCGGGTTCAGGTGCGCCAGGGATGGGCTGGCAGATCCGATACACCGATAATCTTGACGCCGGCGGCGGCAACAGCGTGGTCGTTCTCAACCGAGCTTCCCGATACGCCGATAGCGCCGATGAGTACGCCGTCTTTGTCGACGATGGGTAAACCGCCGGGAAACGTGATCAGGCCGTCGTTGGAGTGCTCGATTCCAAACAACGGACCGCCCGGCTGCGACAGCTTGCCGATCTGGCCCGTGGGCATGCCAAAGAAGACGGCGGTCTTGGCTTTCTTGATGGCGATGTCGATAGAGCCCACCCAGGCGTCGTCCATACGGTGGAAGGCTTTGAGGTTGGCGCCGGAATCGACCACGGCGATGCACATCTGCGTTTTGTTTTGTTGCGCGGCTTTGCGCGCGGCGGCGATGATGTTTTGTGCGTCGTCGATCGTGACATGCATAGGTGTGCAATCCCTAGAGTGGAGATGATTGATGCGTGAGCAGAGGTGAGCCTGTCCCACGCGCGCCCGAGCCTTCACAGCGGCTCAGTGTACCGGTGGCCGAAGTTCTTGACGTTTCTTTTGCTCGCATCAAAAGCATTGCCGACCCTCAGTTACCCGAAAAATACCGATCGATGTTTCGACGGCGTTCACGGTCGTTTCGCAGTTCATAGTTCCGCAACTCGCGAAGTCCGGTTTGGGCCAGTGCACTAAATCGCTACCGCGTTAGCGCCAATGGCGCGGCCGGTAACCATTTGAGAGAACAGTTATAACGGGCGATCGCGCCGACACCTGAGGATCGAGGTCTCGTCAACCTCACTCAGGAGTCCGTTATGAGTACCACAACCACGGCCGTCTTGAAGGGCGACAGCCTCCGGAAAGCCGCGGCCAAACGATCGGGACTTGACGAAAAGACCGCCACCTGAGACCACTGCAACCGTCGACGGGAGCGGGTGTCCGCAATCACCGTAATGCTGTCCGCCTTCAAACGGAATCACTGTCCGCAATCACCGGAATCCGCAACTTGAGCCAACTCTTAGAGCCATTCGGCGAAATTGGTAAGCAAAGACTTGGCATTATGATATCGCACAGCTCTTGTCACTTGCCCGAGGCCGCAGCATCGGTTATGCGTTCGTCCGTCAAGCGCATGCGCATTTGCGGTCAACCTGAGGTCAAGAATCTTGCTATGTTCTTAGCAGATTTCGAAATCTAGGTTCCTTGCATGTGCGCTAAGTCCTTGATTTATAGGGTCGGAGCGTAGCGCAGCCTGGTTAGCGCACCAGTCTGGGGGACTGGGGGTCGGAGGTTCAAATCCTCTCGCTCCGACCAATTAAATCAAAGACTTAGGTCTTCCCCAAAAATTCCAAGGTTCCACATAGGTTCCATATTCCCCCCGGTGGGGATAACCGGCAAGCCTGTTTTCCCCTGCTTTGGTATAGTTCGGGCATGTTGCCGGACGCAGCCCGCCATAGCCCGCCGCAGCCCGACCCTGTCGCTGCCCGTCACACCCTGACCGTTCGTCAGGTCGAAGCCCTCCTCGCCCAATCGGGAGTGCAACGCTCGCATCGGCACGTGTTGCGACTTTGCCAAAACGGAATGCTCGACGCGATGAAAGTTCCCGGCGGTCCATCCGGAGACGAATGGTACATTGCTGCGGACAGCGTCCCGCGAGCCATCGGCGATCTCAAGCAAATCGATGCTCAACGTGCGGCACGCCATAGCCAGCCACAGCAGGCTGTGGCGGAGAACGGCGCGCCCGGAACACCTACTGAAATCGAACGCGACGCAGCCCGCCATAGCGCGCCACGGCAGGCTACGTCAGAGAAGGAAAACATGATTGAAAATGGGAAGACGCTGACCGACATGCCTGGACATGAACGCGCAAGTGCTTCTGCGTCAGGCTATGTTACGCAACTCACCAAACGTCTGGAAGACAAAGACGAGATGATCGGCATGTTAAAGGGCCAACTCATTTCCAAGGATCAGCAAATTACCGATCTCTCAAAAAGCAACGCCAATCTTTCGGAGCGCTTCGCCGACACTCAGAAATTGCTCGGGGCCATGCAACGGATGTTCGCACCACTGCTAGGACAGGGCGATCCGTATTCAACAATGGAAAACAGGGAAGCAGAAGAGATAAAAAATCCGCGACCCGAAGGAGGGGATAACTGAAAGGACAGGGTAGTGTCGCGGTATACTTGACCACAAGGCATATGGATCACATCAGCGATCAACTAGGAAAAATCGAGCAAAACATTAAGCTGAATACTGCTGACCCAATCGCAAGATACGGGTTCACTCAATTACCAAATTTCATACTTCGAAATCCAGATATATCGATCGGCGCAAAAACAACCTATGCGTTATTTCTGAGTTTCGCGTGGCATAACAACCTTTGCTTTCCTGGCCAAGATACATTGGCCAAGGCCATGGGCATGAGCATCGGCAGCATCAATGCGTTTGTGAAGGAACTTGAGGCCGTTGGTCTCATCGAGATCGAACGGCGAGGGCAAGGAAAGACCAATATCTACACGGTCAACTACGTCGTGAAAAGGAAGACAAAAGTCTAGATTTCAGCCGGCTGAAATCTAGAATTCAGCCGGGACAAATCTAGAATTCAGCGGGCTGAATTCACTCT
>JANNUW010000588.1:0-4078 GCA_031414095.1 Hyphomicrobium sp.
AAGGATGCTGTCGCTAAGATCGGCGAGAACATGAGCTTGCGCCGCACGGCGACGCTCTCGGTGTCCGATGGCCTCGTCGCATCGTATACACACAACGCCGTGAAGCCGGGCCTCGGCAAAATCGGCGTGCTCGTCGCGCTCGAAGGCAAGGTGAAGAATGCCGATGAGCTGGCGGGCCTCGGCCGTATGATCGCCATGCACGTGGCCGCCGCCAATCCGATCGCGCTCGATCTCGAAAGTGTTCCGGCCGACACGCTGGCGCGCGAGAAGGACATCCTGCTCGACAAGAACAAGGGCAAGAAGCCCGAGATGATGGACAAGATCATCGCCGGCGGTCTGAAGAGCTACGCCAAGGAAAGTTGCCTGCTCGAACAGGCCTACATCCACGACAACGCCAAGTCGGTCGGCCAGGCGGTCAAGGATGCGGAAGGCGCGCTGGGTGGCGCTGTGAAATTAATTGGCTTCATCCGCTACGCACTGGGCGAGGGCATCGACAAGAAGGAAGAAGACTTCGCCGCCGAAGTCGCCAAGACCATGAGCGACGCAGCCGCCGCCAACAAGAACTAAACGCTGCGCAATCGCGCTTGCATTTCAATCGTCAAAAACCGGCAGGGCAACCTGCCGGTTTTTTTGCATCTGCTGTTTAGCTTGGTTCAGCGTCGTGACGCGCTGTCTTTGGCGAGACGCGCGTGCGGTGCTTCGAGGGATCGAACTCGTGGCACGCGAGGCGAAAAACATCGCCGCCGCGATCATAAAGCCGGCGAGCGCCAGAGCGACGACGCCAAGCCAGCTCAGAATTAGAGAAATGAGTGCAGCATCAAGCATCATGAGCCATTCAAAACTGAGGTCGTGATCATCGGCTGGGGGCATGTCCGTCACCTCTGGTCAAGACGCGCTGAA
This sequence comes from Hyphomicrobium sp., assembly GCA_031414095.1. Lineage (GTDB taxonomy): Bacteria > Pseudomonadota > Alphaproteobacteria > Rhizobiales > Hyphomicrobiaceae > JANNFX01. The sequence continues at coordinate 901 of JANNUW010000588.1, forward strand.
AGGCAGCGCGGGTGCAGACGCTCTGGCTGGCGGCCTTGGCGACGACGCGCTTTTGGCGGCGCGGATGCCGACACGCTCGATGGCGGCGATGGGATCGACCTCGCCAGCTATAGGACATCGGCGGCCGGCGTCAGTGTGGCTCTCGATGGCAACGTGGGCGCAGGCGGTGATGCCGCGGGCGACCGTTTGACAAATATTGAAAATGCGAACGGATCGAACTTCGATGATGTGACCCTCGATCCCTGTAGTGCCCACCAGCCAGAATACGCCGATCCTTCAATTTTAACGGATCGACGCGGCTATACGCGAAGACGAGCTGTAACCATAAGTGCTTGGTCGTGCCTGCCGTATGACGGCTTGACAGCGCGGGCGGGCGGGCATAGTTTGCGGCGACTTTTCACAAGGCTGTTGACGCCGTTCAGAGTCGCTCCCTTTGGGCGGCTCTGGTTTTCGTGTTCGTTTTCAGTCATTTTAATACTTGACCGGTGCACTCATGAAAGTTCGTAACTCGTTGAAATCACTGCGTTCGCGCCACCGCGATAACCGAATCGTGCGCCGCAAGGGCCGCGTCTACATCATCAACAAGACGCATCGCCGCTTCAAGGCCCGCCAGGGCTAGTCGGCGTCACACAAGCATTGAAGATGTTGCAAAACGCTTGGGAGATCCGGCGTTTTTTGACGTGGGCCTCAAGGGGCGCTAGTGTTCGCCGATGATGCGTAAAAAGTTTTCAAGCGCTGTTGCCGCGCTTTCAATGGTCTTCATGCAAGCGCTTGCTGGCCTTACGGCCGTCGCGGGTGCTCCGCCGTCCGGCGAGCCGCCTCGTATGGCGCCGCCAGAAGCCGAAGCGGGCCAAGGCAACGGCAAGGCGAAAGAACCGCCCATCAACTTGGAGAACCGGCAAGCCCTGCTCGCCGGACTTTATGATGCGCTGGCCAAGAGCCCGGAGCCCGGCGCCGCCAAGCCTGTGACCGAGGCCATCTGGAAGGTCTGGAGTTTTACAGGAAGCGCCACGTCAGATGTCTTGATCGAACGGGCGCGAACGGCAGCAGCCGAGGGTGGCGCAGACGCGGCTGTCACATATCTGACGGCCGTGACCGAGTTGCAGCCCGACGTGGCGCACGGCTGGTTTTTACGCGCCATGGTTTTCAAACTGAATGGCGACAGCCACCGCGCGCTGGGCGACCTGCGCCGCGCACTGGCACTGGATCCCCGTCATTTTGAGGCCGTGAAGGCACTGGCGTTCGAACTGCACCAGCTCAACCAGATCAAGACAGCGCGCGAGGCCTACGACAAACTTATCGCGCTCTTTCCCGCCGCGCCGAAATCGGGTGACGCCATCATCGACGCGCTGACGCGCGATCTGGCCGGTCAGGGGATTTGAGATTAAGCGAAGATCGCGGCGATGCCGGCGGCTTGGAGCAGACGAAACGCGCCAGGTTCAAGGTCCGTCGGCAGAACAAGTCCACCGACCCGGTCGCGATGCAATTCCGCGACGTGATTTCCGAGGGCCGCAAACATGCGCCGCACCTGATGGTAGCGCCCCTCGGTCAGTGTGACGTAGACCGCGGGCTCGCTCGCCGAGCCACCCGCTGCGGTTTCCATAGCGACAGGTAACAGCGGTTTATCTTCACCATCGAGCATGAGCGTGCCGGACGCCAGGGCAGCTTCTTCATCGCCGCGAAGGGGCCGCGCCAGCGTCGCGCGGTAGCGCTTTGCGATGTTGTTCTTGGGTGCGATGACGCGATGGAGCAGCGCGCCGTCGTCGGTCAGCAGCAGCAGGCCCGACGTCTCCTTATCGAGCCGGCCGATTGTCGAGATCGCCGGTTTGCGGTCGCGCCAGCGCGGCGGCAGCAACTCATAAACGAGCGGTCCCATCTCCTTATGGCTGCAGGTTACGCCAAGCGGCTTGTGCATGATCAGCGCCAAGCCAGGCGGTGGATCGATTGCGGTGCCCGCGATCAGAAGGCGCTGGCATAAGGCGGGCGTGACGGGAACGCGCTGTCCCGCATCGGTAACGGGCTTGCCGTCCAATACGATGCGGCCAAACTTGACCAGTGTTTGAATGTCTTTGCGCGAACCGTAGCCCATGTTGGCGAGCAACCGGTCGAGCCGCAGCGTCGGCGCGACCGCACTCATTTGCGCGTCCTATGCGACGCGCGCGCGTGTCCTGCGGCCGGTGCCTTGCGGGCCGCGTAGATCTTGAAGCCATGCGCCAGTGCAACCTGATCGACTTCGGCAAACAGCGGCTTGAGCGTCGCCTCGTAGGGCAAGTGCCGGTTGGCCGTCAGCCACAGTACGCCGCCGCCTCTTAGCATACCCGCCGCCTTTTCGATGAAGGCCCGTCCGAGCGCGGTGTCGTCTTCGCCCTCGTCGTGAAATGGCGGGTTCATGACGACGAAATCGAGGCCCACAGGCAAACTCTTCGCAGTCCGCACGTCGACCCACATGGTCGACACCGCGTCGCCTGGAACGTTTTGGCGCGCCAGACTCAGTGCGCGCTGATCGATGTCGATCAACACCACTTCGGGTGGCGACGTCTTTAGACGGATGGCGCGCGCGAGTACACCGATGCCGCAACCCAGATCAGCGGCGCGCCCGCTCAGAGGCGGCAGGTGATCGAGCAGGAGTTGGCTTCCCGGGTCGATGCGGTCCCAGTTGAAGAGGCCCGGCTGCGACCACAGACCGATATCGGCCAACAGACGTGGCGCTCCAGCGGCGACGGCCTCCTCGAGCCCGCCCGCGTGCTCAGGCCGCTTGCTGGCAACGACCTGATGCTTGCGCTTATGGCTCGTGTCGACTGTGCAGCCAAAGCTGGCGAGCTCGTCGGCGAGCCGGTTGCCGCCTTTTGAATTGGCTGCGAGCACCGTCAGGTGCCCATCTGGTTGCAACACGCGCAAGGCCATGGCGATCACGCAGCGCCGTTCCAAGGTACTTGCCGGCGCATGCACTACGATGTTTCGACAACTGGATGCTGGCAAATCGGAGAGTACGGCGCTCCCCGGAACACGCGGCGAACACTGCACCGCGCCCTCGGCAACCTCGATGAGATCGCGCGGCACGACGCCGTACACGGCATGGGCCAAAACAGTCATGAGTTGGTTTCAATATTTTTTCGCATGTGGCTTGAGACCAGAGATGGCCCGGGCCGTCAATTCTTAATGCGCGAGAACGTGCGAG
>JANNUW010000589.1:0-6666 GCA_031414095.1 Hyphomicrobium sp.
ACTACGGTGAGGAACTAGGGATTTGACTAACCCATTGATACGTCCCTCGCGTTTGCATGGCCGGCGCTGCTCCGGATGGTCGAATTGGTGCCTTTGTCACGGAACCTTACCTTCACATAACCGTTAAAATCCCTGAATCTCGATGAAAGTATCCCAATGAACCGCGTATTTCTGGCCACTGCGCTTTCCAGCGTCCTGTTGATTTCGACTGCTCAGGCAGCCCCGAGCAAATTTTCGATAATCTTTCAGGAAGCTGGTCAGGCTCAGGTAATGCCTATGTGACCAAATACGGTGATATATCTGCCAATTGCAAAGTTGCAGTTGAGGGAACCGACACGCAAGTGGCCATGAATGGCAGCTGCGGAATGCTGGTGTTCCGCCAGGCGCTGGGGCTGTCCATCCGAAATGCTGGCGGCAATAAGTACGTCGGCACCTATACTGGCTCTAAGACTGGCCCTGCAAAGCTTGAGGGCACTCTTCGAGGTGACCGCCTGGTGATGAACATTAAATGGGGCGGGCTGGTGAACGGCGACCGATCTGCTCAGATGGTGTTACAGCGCACTGGGTTAAATTCCTTCACCCAGGTCGTAAATGACTCAGTCGAAGGAAAAAGCCGGAGCACCTCAAGCTTTTCCTTTAAACGCCGCTAAAAGCCAGTTCTAGCGTCTAAGGGTATGAAGAAATACAAAATTGATCCCAAACGATTTAAGGGAAAGAAATTGACGCGCCGCCAGACGGTTCCCGGCACAGCTGATGATTATGACATCAGGATCGACGGTCTCAGTGTGGGGCGAATATTGAAAAAGATCGAGTCTGACCAACGTGTAAGTTGGTTCTGGACCATGACAGCACCGTATTCTCCTCACAATCAACCGCAAAATGGCGAGGAGGAAACGTTTGAAGCAGCGCGGGATGCGTTCAAAAGGATGTTTCGTGAATGGCTCGCCTGGACGGCAAAACAATCGGGCAAGGTCACTTGGAACGGCTTGGAAGAATGACAGAGCGTAGTGAGGATTGGGCAATCATTTTAACTTTTAGGGGCGCCGTTTGCCTCCAGATTGGATGAATTATGGGTACTAAGATTTTGTGTGTTGCCGTTCTTTTCGTCAGCCTTAGCAGTTCAGAAACGTGGGCGGACTGCAACATTTCTGATTCCAAAATTGAAGAAGCGATTTTGCAAAAACCCGAGCTTCGGGACCCGGTAAATCGACAATTGGTGCGGGATCTGCGCAGCCTGCGGGACTCCGCCTTCGTTCTCTGGTCTTATGGGCGCATTGAAGATTGCGAACGGCTTATGGGTAACATCCGGGAGCTGGTGGCCTCACCCTCCATGGGCAGCTTGGGTGGAAGCGACGAAGACGAGGTGGAACAGCAGGACGCAGCTCGCGAACCGCTCGTCCGGCGCGGGGGTAACACTCTCGGCCGGCGCGGTGACGCGAATGCCACGCCGCTCATTCGAATTGACGAGATGGCGCCCGGTCTGAGGGCAGACGAGATCATCGGTGCGGAAGTCAGAACCTCCGACGACAAGGTTGTGGGCGAGGTCCGAAATATTGTTTTTGGGACGAAGGACCGCCAAGACTACGCGATCGTGGCTTCGGGAGGATTTTTTGTACCCGGAAAGGACAGTATAGTGGTTCCTATCCGGTTTCTCCGGGTTTCCCAGGAGCGTGAGACGTTCTACCTTCCCATCACTGAGGCACAGATGAAAAGTGTGCCCCTAATGCCCGATCGGGAGTACGACTGGCTCTCAGATGAGTCGTGGCGCACACGAAACGATGCGCTTTTCTCCGTGGCCCCGAAGCCCAACCAATGAGTGCGCAGATGTTGCAACTTGGACAGCTGTAACAGGGCTATAGATTGACTCATGGCCCCTTTGTTTGCAAGATATGTGATGAGTTCGACGTAAACAAGGGAGGTCACGACATGCGAATTCCACACCGGCTTATTGGCGCTTTTGTCGCGGTGATTATTGTATTTGGCGTCGGTCTCCAGAGTGCGTACGCCGATAGCGGAAGAATTTCGCTGAAGGTCTACAAGGCCGGCTGGGTTATCGGTGGTTCAGGCGGTAGCGGTACACTTACTTTTAAGGGGCGCACCTATCGGCTTGGGGTCGGCGGAATAGACTACGGCCTGGTATTCGGCGGTTCAAAGACGGTATTGCACGGTCAGGTGAGCCACATCCGACGCGCCTCTGACGTTGAGGGCGTCTACGCCGCCGCCGGTGCGGGGTTAGCTGTCGGGCGCGGTACGCGCGCTATCGTTCTGACCAACCAGAAGGGTGCGGTCCTGGAGCTCTCGGGCCGGCAGAGCGGGCTGATGGTGAACATCGATCTTAGCGGGTTGGCGCTCACGATAAAATAGCTTGGCCCGTGGAAATAGTTGGCGCAACTGATTCGATTGAGGCAATCTCCATTCCGCACGAATGTTAGCGCTTTCCATGCCCGAGGTCCTGTACGGGATTGGTAAGTTTCCTGAGGCGATGTAAAGATAGACCACCTGCTGTTCTCTGCAAAACGTCTGGAGATCTTAGTCCGCTTCTGGCCGATACTGTTACAAAAGTCTTTTTGCATCGCTCAACACAAATTTTGCGGGCCGTGGGTGCGGCGCTCTGAAAACCATGTGGGGGACCACATTATTAGGAGCTAAATTCATAGGCGACTTCGGTAACGCGCCTGAGGGCACATCGACCAGCGATTACTGCTTGTTCCCTCCTTTGGCGGGAAATTTGTCGTTCGGCATTTTGGGACTTTTGCAACAATATCGGCCCAACGGAGGCCTCGGAACAAAACTACACCTTACCCGCTTATCGTGGCATAGCTGACATTCAACTGCTCGTGGATCGATTCTCTGGCTGAGGTGGATGGCATGAAACTTATGCTGGATTAATTGGTGTAACGAAAATGGAATTGAATCTCTGTTTTCAATTGGTGGGCAGAAGACTGGGCGCAGCGCCCCACTCGATCTCGTTGCATGCATGGGCAAAATTCAGGTAATGTCTTTGCTGAGATAACCTTTGAATCTCAGAGCTCCAAACTGGCTCAATAAACTGCAGTGGAAGATTTAAGAACTGCCAAGGCTGAAGGAATGATACTTTTGCGGAGGCATTAGCGTGTCTGAGAATGCGAGGGACAATTTCCACATGCCTCAGCGCTTGGGAAGCTACCGTTCTGCCACTGAACTACGCCCGCGTTGACAGGATGCTAGTCGGAGCCATTGCTCCCGTCTAGCCCTTTACCGTTTGCACGGATCATACGGCCTGAAATGCTTCGACAGTATCAGCCCCTGCCGCTGGTAGTTTGAGCCAATGCCTTGCCCATAAACCTGTGATGGCACTTCGGTGAGCGGTTCATACACCAGCCGCCCGATTATCTGCCCGTCTTCCAGGATAAACGGCACCTCGTGCGAGCGCACTTCGAGAACGGCGCGCGCCCCCTCGCCGTGACCGGAACTATGACCAAAGCCCGGATCGAAAAATCCGGCGTAATGCACGCGGAATTCGCCCACCAGTGGATTGAACGGAACCATCTCCGCCGCATGCGTTGGCGGCAAATTACTTTGCCAAGAACTTGCTGTGTTTAATCAGCCGTCAGATTGCCCGCCGAGCTCTTGCCCGTTTTCTTGTCAGTCTCGATTTCATAGGACACCTTCTGGCCCTCTTTGAGACTGCGCAGACCGGCGCGCTCTACAGCGGAAATATGGACGAACGCGTCCTTGCTTCCATCGTCCGGCTGAATAAAGCCGAAGCCCTTTTGATCGTTAAACCACTTTACAGTGCCCTTAGCCATTTAATCGTCCCTCAACTGGGCAGTGCAGTCAGCCCAGTCAGCAAAGAAAGCAGGAAACAATCGACGAGTCGAGTCTATCGAGGGAAAACCGCCCATTGGCATTCGAGGCACCAAATATTCCTTAGAAGCGGCAGGAGTATTCAAAAAACGCGTTTTGCGAGCGGGACACTTATGCGCTACAATAAGCCGATAATTTGACCTAAAATGGAACGGGCGAATGACGGTGCGTGGCGTAAAGTATTTAAACGATTGGGTTGGCAAAAACGTGCCACCAGTGCCGCTGTCGGGGTCTGCCTGAGGGCAAGCTAGGTTCCAGAACTCACGAGCGGGACGATGCCTACGTCCCCATCCCAACCGTACTGCCCGCTCTTTGCCACTGGCCTCGGTGCCACGACCTTCCTCCGCTGGCTCAAGCGGAAGGGTCCTGTGGCTGTTAGGGTGTGCTGCTTTAGCCACTCGGACCCCCGCACACCCTCATTCGGCATTTGACCGAGGGATTAGTATAGCTAAGCAATTGCCGCCCTTAGCCTTGATTGAAGCACATGTCGTAATTGCGCTACGCTTGCGTTGAAATCCAGCTATCCGCAAGCGATAGAATATGCCTCGCTCTCCTAGATGAGCGCGAACTACTGTCAGTTTTTTACCTTTCAAAACATTTTTGAATTTACGAAGTAACCTGCGCCATTCTGCCTTAACCTCATTTGGATTGCGAACTGATGCAAGTTGTATCGCCCAGCGGGTACTACTGGCTTCCGGTTTTATTTCGTTTGGCAATGCTGCAGAGGTTGTCCTTGTTAGACGCGGATTGGACTTGATCGGGTGCATCGATTGGGAGGTGATTTCTGACTGGTTTGCTGTCGGTGGTGCCTGCACCTTGATGTTCTTGATGCAATCAAGCCAAGGCTGACTACATCCAAGATTACAATTCTGTAGAAAATTTGGACCCGCTGCTGCATTCGCTACGCTGGACTTGGTGATGGTACACCAGTCGAGGCACTCTCTATTCTGAAAGTCGCATTCTTCTTGTCGCTCTTTCTTGGTCGGCGACTTGTTCTCTGCGTACGCATCAGATGCCGAAATCCCGACGAGAAGCAGAAGCGCAAACACTAGGTGCCCGGAGGCTCTAATCACGAAAATTCCTGAAGCTGGTTTAACGACCCCAGTTACCGAAACGAATAGTGCAGCTTCGCCACGTGCCTCATAATCTTTGTTCGTGTTGGCGCAGAGTTCGGGCACTCCGGAGCCGTTCTTAAGGCCGCACCAACGCGCACCTGCCATTCCCACCAGCATCGCAGCCGCAAGTGTCACGGTTTGGCGTAGTTTCATCGGTTGATCCATCCCAGCCCCTGCTTGGACGGTAGCGCTATTGTCAGGCGGCCCGCAAGTGAACAGGCAGATGGGGCTAGCTCGCCCTTGCCGGACACACTTTGCGACCTTGCCCCTAAATTTTGACATGTAACTATCAGGTGTAATTGGATGGGGGGACTGGCCTAGCTGCCATGGGCCTCCTCGGCGGCGCAGGCGGAAGGCTGCTGTGGCTGGGTAGGGTGCTGCGGGCGTTCGTTTTGAGTATCGTGCAATAAGAGAGTTTTGGAGCTGTGTGACGCGTTGATGGTGGGAATCTGTCAACGGCCCAAAAGCCTCCCAAATTATCACTCTTGCCAACATAGCCGTTTAGGTCCAGCGTCAGCTTTGAGGGGGCGGATTTCTTACCTAACGGGAGTGGGGAGATTGTCATGCTAAAGTCGCTTACCACGAAACTCGCATTCAGTAGTGCCATTTCCATTGGCCTTTTGTCCCTTGGGACCAGCGTCCATGCGGCACCCGTCCTATTCGGTTCCAACTACTATGATTTTATCCTGAGCGATGGTGTCTTGTGGAGCGCTGCGGACACAGCGGCGGCAGCGAGCAGCTATATGAGCGTCAATGGCCATTTGGCGACTGTGACATCGGCAGCAGAGAACGCCTTTCTTGCGAGTCTAATCTCAAGTCCCCCCAGCACGTTTACTGGAGCTTGGCTCGGGGGCACTGCCGGATTTAGCTTCTCAGGGGGACCGCCTGGCGGATGGCTCGTGGGGCCAGAGGCAAACACTGCTTTCACTTTCACGAATTGGAATAATGTTGAACCTAACAACGCTGGCTATCTATACATGAACATCGGGGCCACGGCTCCGAACGGGGGTGTTCTGGGCAAATGGTTTGATGATTCTGGCACCCAAGGGACCCCAGATAATGTTAGCGATCCAGTTAAAGGCTACTTTGTCGAATATGAAACTAGCACCGTCCCCATCCCCGCCGCACTCCCGCTCTTCGCCGCTGGCCTTGGTGCCATGGGCTTCATGGGCCGGCGCAGGCGGAAGGCTGCTGTGGCTGGTTAGGGTGGGAGGCTGACAGGGCCGCTCACTTCTTGGGATGCGCCGCTGTCCATTCCCGTGCAAGGTGTTGGGCAAGCCTGACGTTCCACCGCAAAGCAAACGCCTAACAAGGCAAGCCCCGCCCCTCACATAACAGGCCCAAGTAGCCAGAATAGGCTTTGAGGACGACATACTATCACTGAGGCGTTCTTCCCGCTGAAACATGGCAGTCTGGCACCTTTTTGGCCCATAGCGCGGATTGTGAGCCTTGGGTTCACGGTAAACCATGGCTGCTCCCAGTATTATCTATCCCGGTCCAATTGGTGCAGCGTCAGGCTTAGAGTCGGTGATGCGGCAGATAACGTCTTAACAAGGCTGGGAGAACATAGTCGCCTGTGAACAATTCAATTTTCAGGCATAAAGTGGTCTGATTGCGCCAAAGAGTATCGCCAGCATTAGACGCAAAAGAAGCCTCAACCAGGTGAGGAGGAGACGGAAGTTGTATCCTGCGGCGGCGAGGATGG
>JANNUW010000590.1:0-6998 GCA_031414095.1 Hyphomicrobium sp.
CACGATCTATGGATGCGCGCTGGCGTTAAACTCGCGACGCTGGAAAAACTCGCCAGCGCCGATGCCTTTCGCTCTATGGGTCTCGACCGGCGGCAAGCGCTGTGGGAGGTGAAGGCGCTTGCCAATGCGCCGCCCCTGCCGCTGTTTTCATGGAGCCACAGCCGCGAGACCGGCCTTGAACCGGAAACGTCTCTGCCTGCGATGCCGCTTTCCGAGCACGTGGTGTGCGATTACCAGACCCTGCGTCTGTCGCTCAAAGCCCATCCCATGCACTTCCTGCGCGATAAATTCCGTAGTGAAAATGTGCGCTGTTGTGCCGATCTTGCTGGCATGAAAAACGGCGCCATGGTTTCGATCGCCGGAGTTATTCTCGTGCGCCAGCGGCCGGGGAGCGCCAAAGGCGTCGTGTTCATGACACTAGAGGACGAAACCGGCGTCGCCAACGCCGTCGTGTGGCCCAAGACGCTAGAGCGCTTCCGCAAGGTCGTGATGGCAGCCCGTCTCATTCTCATCAAAGGACGCATTCAACGCCACGAAGACATTGTACATGTCGTCTCCGCAACCCTGCACGACCGCAGCGACTGGCTTCATCTGCTGTCACACGATAATCTCGACTTCAAAATTCCGATCGCCAACGCCGATGAGGTCTTAAACCCGGGAACCGATCCGGCATACGCGGGCAAAGACCAGCGACGCTCCAGCGCGCGGCCAAAACCGCAGCAAGAAGCGGGGCCAAAGACGCGACCAGAGACTCTGCCCGGGCACGCAAAGCCGCACCCGATGCATCCTCGCGACATGCGCATCATTCCCAAATCGCGAGATTTTCATTGACCGCTCACCTTCTCACTAATCGCCACGCCTTCGGCGCCCATGAACACCGCCAAAATGCGCATGTCGGTTCCACCCGTATTGCGGCCGTTATGGGCCACCGCCACTGTCTCGAGGATCGAGTCACCCGCCTTGTAAACCCGCGAGCCCGCGCCCTGGTAGTCGACCGTTACTTCGCCTTCCAGGACGTAGCCGAAACCTGGATTGGCATGCCTATGCAGCCCCGTCTCCTCGCCTGGCTTCAAAGTAAGAATTACGGCTGTCACCTTCGCCGGAGCGGCGGTGGGATAGACAATCGCCTCGTCCATAACGGTACGGCCCGACGCCAGCAGTGTCACGAGCCGGGCCTGTGGTTCGCGGGCCGCGAGCCAACCGGCGGAAAGGCCCGACAGGACTGCAACCCCCACCCAGACCAAGACGCGCGCCCGCCGGACAACTATTGCGTACTTTCCAGCCATCGAAGAACCCCCTAAGTCTGACATCATGATGAGCCGCACGCCCGTAACCCCCAATAACCTGCAGTCAGCCCGGAGGCCGCGTATCGGCTTGCGTTTGTTACTGGGCGCCGGCGCGTTGTCGATGGCAATTTTGGCAGCCCTATCATGTATTCCGCCAGCACTTGCGCAACGTGCTGATGCTCCGCCTGAAACTGAAACTGGCCGGAGCGAGAGCGCCCTGGCAACGGCCCGCCACGCGATGATCTCGACGGCAAATCCGCTGGCCTCTGTTGCGGGCCGAGACATGCTGCGCGCCGGCGGATCGGCCATCGATGCGGCCATCGCCGCGCAACTCGTGCTCGGTCTTGTCGAACCGCAATCGTCAGGACTTGGTGGCGGCGCCTTTATTCTAGACTGGGACAACACTGCTAAAAACCTCATTGCATTGGACGGGCGCGAAACAGCGCCCGCGGCTGCCCGCCCTGAGCGCTTCATCCAAGACGGCAAATCGCTTGCGTTCGACCACGTGGTCCATTCCGGCTTGAGCATCGGTACGCCAGGCCTCGTGCGCCTTATGGACCAGGCGCATCGCAGGCGCGGCAAGCTGCCGTGGGCACAGCTCTTTGAGCCAGCCATCAAACTCGCCAACGAGGGTTTCAACGTCTCCCGGCGGTTGCACTACATGTTGCGCTGGAACGGCGCATCGGGCTTCGACCCGGCGGCGCGCGCCTACTTTTTTGACGCCGAAGCCAACGCCCGCCCGATCGGTTACCTGCTTAAGAATCCTGCCTACGGTCAAACGCTGAGCGAAATCGCGGCGCAAGGCGCAACCGCATTTTACGAAGGCCGTATCGCGCAAGCCATTGTCGCCGCCACCACGGCGGCGCCACGCTTTGCCGGCGATCTGTCGATCGACGATCTCAAAGCTTACGCTGTGAAGGAGCGGCCGCCGCTGTGCACCAATTACCGCGCAGTAAAAGTTTGCGGTATGAGCGCGCCCTCGTCGGGCGGCGTTGCCATCGCGCAGATCCTGCAGTTGCTCCAGCCTTTCGATCTGGGCCACGGACCGCAGGCTGCTCTTTCAGCTCAAGCCATCCACCTGATTGCGGAGGCTGAAAAGCTCGCCTTCGCCGACCGCGAGCGCTACCTCGCCGACCCCGATTTTGTCGCCGTGCCCGCCGGACTAACCGATGGCGCCTACCTTGGCTCACGGCGATCGCTCATCGACGCAAACGCCGCCATGCAACGCCCACCAGCCGGCGAACCGCCCGGGCTCGATAAGCGCGCCTTCGGAGACGACGCCACCGTGGAGCGCGCGGGCACCAGCCATATCTCCGTCATCGATGCGAAGGGCAACGCGGTTGCCATGACGACCACCATCGAGGGCGCGTTCGGGTCGGGCGTGATGGCGGCGGGCTTTCTGCTCAACAACGAGTTGACCGACTTCTCGTTTTTCGCAACCGGAAAAGACGGACGGCCAGTCCAACCGCGTCGAGGCCGGCAAACGCCCGCGCAGTTCCATGTCGCCAACGATCGTCTTCGATGACAAGGGAGAGGTCTTTGCCGTGCTCGGATCGCCCGGCGGCAGCCGCATCATATTGTATGTGACCAAAACCCTGATTGGCCTGATCGATTGGCAGCTCGATGCTCAAGCGGCCGCCGCGCTCACGAACTTCGGCAGCATGGGCGGAGCTATTGAATTCGAATATGATTGGCGCGCCGTGATGCAAGCGCTGAAGCTCAAATCCATTGGTCACAACTTCAGTTTCGACATGATGAATTCGGGCATCAATGTTGTGGTGAGGCGAGGCTCATCGCTCGAAGGCGGTGCCGATCCACGGCGCGAGAGTGCAGCCATGGGCGACTGACTTTTTCGACCCTGACACGTTTTCGCACTGAAGAGCTGGCGCGCTTGCTGCCATTGGAGACTCGCGTTTGACGCAACACCGCATCACCGTCGCCGGTGCCGGCATTCTGGGGCTATGGCAAGCGCTAACGCTGGCGCGCGCGGGCCATCGCGTGCGGCTCATCGAGCAAAGCGCAAAACCGTTCGAGTTTTCGGCCAGCCTGCATGCGGGTGCCATGCTATCTCCCGGCTGCGAAGGCGAAGCCGCGCCCGCACTCGTCAGCGAACTTGGAAAAGCCGGGCTCGCGCGCTGGCTCGAAGCCTATGCCGGCGTCATCGCCAACGGCAGTCTCGTCGTGGCCGCCGCGCGCGATCAACCCGATTTGATCCGCTTTGAAAAAGCGACGCAAGGCTGGCAAAAATTGCGTACCCAAGATTTAAGCTCGCTTGAACCTGAGTTGCGCGACCGATTTTCCGGAGGCCTCTTTTTTTCCAGCGAAGCGCACGTCGTCACGCCCGACGCGATGGCGGCCTTGCTGGCGGATGCCGTCGCGGCGGGCGTCGAGGTGCTGTGGGGGCAAAAACTTGCGAACCAAACAGCCGACGGCATCACCATCGACTGCCGCGGGATGGGGGCACGCGAAGACCTGCCGACATTGCGCGGGGTGCGCGGCGAGCGCATCCTGGTGCGCGCCCGCGATGTGAAGCTGAGCCGACCCGTCCGCCTGCTGCATCCGCGCCATCCGCTCTATGCCGTGCCGTGGAGCGGCGATCGCTATCTCATCGGCGCCACCATGATCGAGAGCGAGAACGACGGCCCGGTCACGGTGCGCTCAGCCTTAGAGCTGCTCGGCGCGGCCTACGCGCTGCACACCGGTTTTGCGGAAGCGGAAATTCTCGAGATGGCAGCCGGAATACGGCCGGCCTTCCCCGATAACGTGCCGCGCATCGTGGTTAGAGAAAACGGCCGCCACATATTCGTCAACGGTGCCTACCGCCACGGCTTTTTACTGGCCCCTGTGCTCGCCGACGCCGTAGCCGCTTTTGTGAACGATGGCGCACCTCACCCCCTCATTATCCAAGAATAGCCGTTGGCATTTCTCCGCGCACGGCGATAAACTTAACCCCATGAATGACACCTCCGATAAATCAGCCTACGGCACCTCGTTCGGCTTTCGCTCCGTGCGCGAAGAGGACCGCCAAACCCTCGTCAACGACGTCTTCTCGAATGTCGCCGGGAACTACGACCTAATGAACGATCTCATGTCGGGCGGCCTGCACAGGCTTTGGAAGCAAGACCTTATTGCCGCCGTCAATGCGCCGTCTGGGACCCAGGCGTTTCGCCTGCTCGACGTTGCTGGCGGGACCGGGGACGTCGCGATCCGCTTTGCAAATTCAAGTGGTCCCAACGCGACGGCGGTCGTCTGCGATATCAACCCCGAGATGCTCGAGGTCGGGGCCCGCAAGGTGCGCGACGCCGGTCTCGACGCCCGTATCGCGCTCATTGAAGGCAATGCAGAGCATCTGCCGTTCTCGGCCAAGTCGTTCGATGCCTATTCGATCTCGTTTGGCATCCGCAATGTCACGCACATCGAACAGGCTTTGGCCGAAGCTTACCGCGTCCTCAAAACCGGCGGCCGTTTTGTGTGCCTCGAGTTTTCGCAAGTGCAGGTTCCGCTGCTCGACCGGCTCTACGATTTTCACTCCTTTGAAATCATCCCACGCTTGGGGCGGCTGACGGCGGGCGCCGCTGAGCCGTATCAATATCTAGTCGAAAGCATTCGCAAGTTTCCCAGCCAAGACAAATTTACGGCCATGATTAGCGACGCCGGATTTGCCCGCGCGTCCTATCGCAACCTGACCGGGGGGATCGCGGCCATTCATGCGGGCTGGAAGATCTAGCCACGCCTCGCCAAAAGATGCAGCTACAGCTGTGCTCAAACGCATCTCTTGGCGCATCGCTTGGCAACGCTGATGGACGACCGCGCTTGCCAGCCGCCCGCGGCGCAAGTACCGCTGTCAGCAATGAACAATGCGCTCCTCAACACTCTGCGGCTCGCCAAAGCCGGTCTCGTGCTGGCCCAGCACGGCGTGCGGTTCGTGCCCAAGGGGCATAAGGTGCCGCTGCCGATGAAGCTTGCGCACGCGGCCACGTGGCCCGTGCGGGTGATTGCGGCGCCCTTCAATGCCGGCAAACCGGCCGCGACCCGCATCTCACGTGCGTTGGCCTCGCTCGGGCCGTCCTACATCAAGCTCGGTCAGTTTCTGGCGACGCGTGGCGATATTATCGGCCCTGAGCTCACGCGCGACCTGTCGCATTTGCAGGACCGGTTGCCCCCGTTCTCGATGCTGCAAGCTCGTACCGCCGTCGAAGACGCTCTCGGCGGGCGCCTCGAAGACCACTTCATCGAATTTGGCCCACCGGTTGCCGCGGCTTCTATCGCGCAGGTTCACAAAGCTGTTGTGATCGACAACGGCGAACGCCGCACCGTCGCCGTCAAAATCCTGCGGCCCGGCGTCGAAAAAGACTTCAAGCGCGATCTCGACAGCTACTTCTTTGCAGCTCGCCTCGTCGAACGCTTTCATGAACCGTCGCGGCGTTTGCGGCCGGTCGCCGTGGTCGATAATTTGAAGCGCACGACCGACCTCGAGATGGACCTGCGGCTCGAAGCGGCGGCTATTTCCGAATTGGCCGAGAACATCAAAGACGAACCCGGCTTCAAGGTGCCGGGGGTCGATTGGAAGCGCACGGCCAAGCGCGTTTTGACGACGGACTGGATCGACGGCATCCCGATCTCCGATCACGCAGCCCTCAAAGCCGCCGGTCACGATTTCAAAGCGCTCGGCCAAACCGTGCTGCGCTCGTTTTTGCTACATGCGATGCGCGATGGATTTTTCCACGCCGATATGCATCAGGGCAATCTGTTCGTCGATGCGCAGGGACGCGTCGTTGCCGTCGACTTTGGCATCATGGGCCGCATCGGCCCGCGCGAACGCCGCTTCCTCGCGGAGATTCTGCACGGTCTCATCACCCGCGATTACAAACGCGCGGCCGCCATTCATTTTTGGGCGGGATACGTGCCGCCACACCATCCCGTCGACGTCTTTGCGCAGGCGCTGCGTGCCATCGGTGAGCCGTTGCAGGGCCGCCCGGCGGAAGACGTATCAATGGCCGATCTTCTAGGACAATTGTTTGCCTACACCGAAGTGTTCGACATGCAGACCCGGCCGGAACTCATCCTGCTGCAAAAGAGCATGGTCATCGTCGAAGGCGTCGCCCGCGAGCTCGATCCGGGATTGAACCTTTTTCTCGCGGCTGAGCCGGTCGCCAAAGCGTGGATCGAAGACAACCTTGGCGCCATGGGCCGCATCCGCGAGGCTGGCGAAGGCGCAACGACGGTCGCTAAACTGTTCGCCGAAGTCCCCCGCTTGCTGCAGCAGGCGGAACAGGCGGCGATCTCCATGGGCGATTTGACCCGGGCCGGATTGCGGCTCGATGACGAAACCATCGGCAAGCTTGCGCACCAGCGCTCGCGCCACCCCAACGCCCGCCTCGCGGCCATGTGGCTCGGGGCCCTAAGCTTGGCGCTCATTGCGCTGGTGCAGTTCGGCGTTCTCAAGCCGTTCTAGTGTTTCATACCGGCGCGCCAAAGTTTCGGCTCTTTGATGAGTAGATGGCGCGCCGGTATTATTTTTTCTTTGCGCGCGGCGACAAGAGGTCTCCCGCAAGGGGACTCCCAAGTGGACGCGCGAGTCGGCCGTCGTGCCCCGCACGCGAAGCATGACGTGCCCCGTACGCGAAGCATGACGTGCCCCGCACGCGAAGCATGACGTGCCCCGCACGCGAAGCATGACGTGCCCCGCACGCGAAGCAAGACGTGCCCCGC
>JANNUW010000591.1:0-5407 GCA_031414095.1 Hyphomicrobium sp.
GCACGCAGGCCGAGCGCTTCGGGCGTCTCGCCGGGGAGAGCTTCGCCGAACCAATGCGGGTCCATAATGTGGCGAAAGCCCTCGTACACCGGATAGGTGTGCTGATGCACATGCGAGAGGCCGCCCATTGATCCGGCTGCAATCGTCGAGCCGTGGTAGGCGCTCTTGCGGCTGATAATGATGCGGCGCTGCGGCTCGCCCTTCAAAACCCAGTAGTGGCGGATGAGCCGGATGGCGGTGTCGTTCGATTCCGATCCCGACGAGCCGAAGAAAACCTGGTTCAAGCCGGGCGGCGCGATCTCGGACAGCTTCTTGGCGAGCAGGATCGCCATCGGGTGCGAGGTGCGGAAGAACGTGTTGTAATAGGGCAGCTCGAGCATCTGCGCGTAGGCGGCCTCGGCCAGTTCCTTGCGCCCGTAGCCGATACTTGTGGTCCATAAACCCGACATGCCGTCGAGGATTTTATTGCCGTCATTGTCCCACAGGTAGGGCCCCTCGCCCTTGACCATGATGCGCGCGCCGCCTTCGCGCAGCGACTTGTGGTTCGTCATGGGATGCAGATGATGCAGCGCGTCGAGTTCTTTGAGCTGCGCGGTCGTATATTGATTGGTCATGTCGTGAGACTCCAGCTGGGGTGAGGCCGGTCATCTCGCATGCGATGACCACTTACGTTGGCGGGAACCTAACATGGGGATTAAATCCGATGCGCGCGCATAGGCGGAGCAGCTGGAGCTTGTTGCTGGGCGCGGCTTGGACGGCCGGGCGGCAGGCTGCTGCACGCAACGTGCGCTGGCCTCTCTTACGATGTGCCGTCGTGGTCGTCATGCGCGGTCTCTGGTCCGGGCGATAAGCCGATCTTTACAACGCGGCCGGACTGCGACACAGTTACGGTCTACACCGTAGAAGTGTCAAGAGCTGATGCCCGTCGCGAGTGGAAATTAACATCATGGTGGCTGCCCGGCCGACAAGTGCGCCCAAGGTTCCGCGCTCTAGCAAACCCGCGGCCTTTGCCTCGCGCGCGGGGAAACGCGCGCCGAAAGGCCTCGACAAGACCGCCCTCCTCGACGCTGCGTTCGAGATGCTGGCAGCCGAGGGCGAGGCGGGGTTTTCGGTGCGCAAGCTTGCCGCCAAGGCTGGCGTCGATCCGATGACGGTTCTGCATCACTTCGGCTCCAAGGACGCCCTGATGCGCACCCTTGCCGACCGGGCGCTCTCGACCGTTGACCTGCCGCCGTCAACGAACGACTGGCAAAGTGATTTGCGTGTGGTGGCAGGAGCTTACCGCGATCTGGCGCATCGCTATCCGCGCATCTTTCACCTCCATTTCCGCTTTCACGCGACGGGGCCTGCCGACCATGCCACGAGCGAAGTCGTTTACCGGGCGATGCGGCTCGCCGGGCTGACCGACGCGCAAGCGGCTGGTCTGGGACTTGCGTTTTATGCCTTCGTGCTCGGCTGCGGTTTGGCCGAGACGGAAGGGCTGTTGCAGCCACTTTCGAAAGCCGAGGAAACGGAGCTGATGGCGCTCGATCCCGCCCAGTGCCCAGCGACCGTCGCATTGATCCCAGCTTTCAAGACGCTCAATTCGAGCGAGGCCTATGGGGTGGCGGTCGATGCGTTCATCGCGGGAATTGGGCTCAAGGGGGCGCCATCGATCCAGTGCCCCGCCGCGGCCGTAAAGACACCAAACCCGAAAGGAATATCGTGATGCTGGTCCGCTCAGCCGCAGCCGCAGCCCTCCTCGTATTTTCGACAGACGCCTCGTTTGCCGCCGATGGTGCCGGCGCGCCGGCAAAGGCGGCGTTGCGTGTGCCGGAAAATCCGCGTGAAGCGGGCGCGCGCTACGGTCAGGCCGCCGGCGTGGCGCTTCTTTGTTACGGCATGATGACGACCGCCGCTTCAGACGAACTCAAATCAAAGTACCAGGGCGAGGCCTTGGCAGCCTTCAACGATCAGGCCGAACGTATTCTGGCCATGTGGAAAGATACGTTGAGCTGCAAGAACGCAGGCGGGCCCAATCAGTGCCGGCTGTCACACGCGTTCAGTTGTGCCGAAGCCATGAAGGAAATCGGCCCCAACGGCACCAAACTGCCGGGCTTGGTGGATGAAAAGCAGCCCGGAGCGGCCGCGGCCGTCAATCCGTCAGATGCGTCCGGCGTTCAGGGTAACGAATAGCAAATACGGAATATGGCGCCTCCTGTGGGAACTATCGCGCGAGACCGGTGTTTTTTTTGTACCGATTTGGCACTTTTTTCCTAAAGGAGACAGCAATGAAAATCGTAGTACTTGCGTCAGCAATCGCTCTTGGTTTAGCAGGCAGCGCGTTCGCCGCCGATGAAGCCATGCCACCGGATGCGAAAGCTAACCCTGCTGGCGCTGCCGGCGTTGCACCGGATTCCAAAGCAGGCGCTGTTGACGCGGCAGCCGGCAGCTCCGCAAGCGGCACCTCGGCCAACAGTGTGACAGCCCCCGCCATCGAATGGCCCGTGGTCCAAGAAGGCCCGAAGGGCAACGACAATTCGGGCCAAGAAGCCAGCAAGAGCGGTTCATCGTCGAGTTCGACCGGCGCCGCTGAAGGTACAGCAGGCAAGGACATGAGCAAAGACGCAAAGCCCAAGAAGTAATCTCGGGATAGTGAAACTATCCCGGCAATCGCCCACCAAAGCTTGATGGGTGCGCGCTGGCTGTCCCGTGCGAGAACCGGAATGGTCAGCCTCACCCTTGGAAAAGATCCCGGATAATTGCTCGGCTTAGCGCCGCGCAGTTTCCGGGAAACTCATGCTATCTACTCTGCCGCCGCTTCCGGCACGGCGATTGTACGGCTCTCGCGTTCGAGCTTCATGCGCTCGGCAACGAGGAAGGCGAGTTCCAGGGCCTGATCGGCGTTGAGGCGCGGATCGCAGTGGGTGTGATAGCGGTCGGACAACTCCGTCTCCGTGATGGCCGTGGCGCCGCCCGTGCACTCGGTGACGTTCTGGCCGGTCATCTCGACGTGAATGCCGCCCGCGTGCGTGCCTTCCGCGCGATGCACGTCGAAGAACACTTCGACCTCTTTCAGAATGCGCTCGAACGGGCGCGTCTTGTAGTTGTTGGCGGCCGAAATCGTGTTGCCGTGCATCGGATCGCACGACCACACCACATTGCGTCCAGCCTTCTGCACGGCGCGGATGAGCTTGGGAAGCGCCTTGTCGGCCTTGTCGTAGCCGAAGCGGCAGATAAGCGTCAGGCGTCCGGGCTCGTCTTTGGGATTCAGAATATCGATGAGGCGTAAGAGGCCATCGGCGTCGAGCGACGGGCCGCACTTCAAGCCGATCGGGTTCTTGATGCCGCGGAAATATTCTACGTGCGCATGATCGGGCTGGCGCGTGCGATCGCCGATCCACAGCATGTGGCCCGACGTGGCGTACCAATCGCCGCTCGTTGAATCGCGACGCGTCAGCGCCTGCTCGAAGCCGAGTAGCAGCGCTTCGTGGCTCGTATAGAAGCTCGTCGAGCGAAGTTGCGGCGTGTTCTCGCTGGTGATGCCGACGGCGCGCATGAACGTCATGGTCTCGGCGATGCGATCGGCCACCGCCTGGTAACGATGACCCTGCGGGCTGTCCTTGACGAAGCCCATGTTCCACTGATGCACGCGTTCGAGATCGGCATAACCGCCCGTCGCAAACGCGCGAATGAGATTAAGAGTCGCCGCCGACTGCCGGTAGGATTCGATCTGCCGGTAGGGATCGGGAATGCGCGAGGCACTCGTGAATTCCGGCCCATTGATGATGTCGCCGCGGTAGCTCGGCAACTCGATGTCGCCCTTCTTTTCCATGGGCGATGAGCGTGGCTTGGCGAACTGCCCGGCGATGCGGCCGAGTTTTACGACGGGCGAGCCGCCAGCATAGGTCAGCACGATCGCCATCTGCAGGAAGACGCGGAAAAAATCGCGAATGTTGTCGGCGCGATGTTCGAGGAAGCTTTCGGCGCAATCGCCGCCCTGCAGCAGGAAACCGTTGCCGGCTGCTACGTCAGCCAATTGCTTTTTGAGCGCGCGCGCTTCGCCGGCAAACACCAGCGGCGGGTAGCTCGCGAGCTTGACTTCGACCTCGGTCAATGCCTGCGCGTCGGGATAATCCGGCACCTGGACGATGGGGTTTTTGCGCCAGCTATCGGGCGACCATTGTGCAGGCATTACAACTCTCCATCCGCGAACGACTGAACGAGGCCGTAGTCACCCGGGCCAAGGGATTTAAAAACAAGGCGGTTTTACTGAATACCGGTCAGCACTTTTGTGCCGCCTTATAAACGGAAACTGCCTTGCGTCAAATGCCGCTGTGCGGGTGTCCGCGCCTTTGGAGAACCGCCCAGCAAATCATAGAGATCACGTTATTGATCAACGAACCTGCAGGAGTTGAAATCTAAAACCAGCGAGGAAGTTGTTCGACACAGTGCAGTGCGATCAACACGGCGGCGTCATTTCTCTAATAGGCGATCCAGCGCCGACTTGTCGGCGGGGCTGGGCTCGCCGGTTACGTCTGAGGTCGCCGTGTCGCCAGACGGGGGCGATGCGCTTTCCTCAATCGGCTTGTCAGTCAGGGGCGGCAGCAGCGGAGTGCCGGCTCCGGACGCTGCGTCTACCGCGCCTGGCGCTGACTCTACGGCCCCCGCAGACGGCGTCTCTACCGTTCGCAGCATCTCCGTTTCGATCGTGATGCGCAGTTCATCGGACACGTAGGGGATGGTGCGGGTGATGCCCCAATCACTGCGCCTGATTTGCGTCGTCGCCGAAAAGCCTGACGCATAGGCCCCGGCATAGACTGGATTGATAGACTGCAGCGGATGCTCGCCCGAGAAATTCCAGATCACATCGAGCACCACGGGCTTGGTCATGCCGTTGATGGTGAGGTCGCCTTCAATTTCGCCGGTCTTGTCGCTTTTCATGCGCACCACAGTGCTCTTGAAGGTGATGGCGGGAAATTTTGCGACGTCGAAAAAGTCCTTGGTCGTGATCAGGTGCTCATCAAGCTTCTTGATGCCTGTTGAAATGCTTTTGATCGGGACTTTAACGTCGACGGTGCTGGCCTCGGGCTTTGCCTCATCGAAGGTGACCGTCCCCTCGGCCGACGCAAAACGTCCGCCTTGGCGTGATAGGCCAAGATGATCCCAGGTAAAACGAACCTCGGTGTGATCGGGGTCGAGCGCGTAGGTGTCGGCTTGCGCGACGCCAGCGCAAACAGCGGCGAACAAGATGCTGCCAGCGTATAAAGCGTATTTTTGACCCGTCATCATGAGTGTCCGAATTGTTGTTCTGGTTGAATGCCTACATAGGCAGCGAGATGACGGCTTTTAATCCCCCCATGGAGCTTTGCCCCAATGTCACGTGACCGCCGTGGCTGCGGGCGATGTCGCGCGCGATGGCAAGGCC
>JANNUW010000592.1:0-12130 GCA_031414095.1 Hyphomicrobium sp.
GGATCAAACTGCTCCATGATCGCGTGGCTGCCACCAAAAGCCCCGAAGCTCATCCCCCCGCCGATATATTTCCCCAAAGTCTTGAGATCGGGCTGAATGCCATATTGCGCTGAAAGCCCCTTGGGATGCAGCCGTGACGACATCACTTCGTCGAAGATCAGCACAATCCCGTGCTTGGCGGTCTCCGCGCGCAGCATCGCCAGGAATTCAGAGGTTGCCGGAAGGCACCCACCGCCACCCAGCATAGGCTCGAGGATAACGGCCGCCAAATCATCCGCATGCTGAACAATAAGCGCCCGGGTTTTCTCAATGTCATTGAAGCGCGCCAGCACGCAGTCAAACGGCGCGTTCACCGGCGAGGCGCCATGGCTGAAATAGAGCGTGCCGCCATGATAGCCGCCCTCCATCGGCATGATCTTCTTGCGCCCGGTGAAACAGCGCGCCGCCGCCAGCGCCATCATGTTGGCCTCCGTGCCGGAATTGGTGAAGCGAACGAGATCAAGGTCAAAGCGTTTGGTCACGGCCTCGGCAAAAATCACTTCGCGGGTGTGGTGCGCCCCCAGATTAAGCCCCTGCGCCAGGGCATCGCTGACCGCTTTGTGGATGCGCGGGTTGGAGTGCCCATAGATGCCTGCCGAATACTCGCCCACCAGATCAAGATAGGAATGCCCGTCCACATCCCAGATCGTGGACCCTTCCGCCCTCTCGGCCCGAATGGGAAAGGGCGCCGAATACAAGACCGTGCGCGTATTGCCACCCGGCATCACGGCCTTCGCCCGCTCATGCAGCGCCGCCGTTTTCGGGCGCTTTGCCACAAAGTTGGTTATTGCCTCGGCGAGGGCTTCGTCAATCGTCGTCACAGTGCGGGCTCCCATACATGATAAAAATGCAAGTTACACGCTAATGCGAGTTTGGCCAGTTTGCTTCAATCAACGCTGCCACGCGTTCCTGGAGATCCCACAGATAGCTGTCATGAATGCCATTGGCACCCAGCGACAGCACGGTTTGATGTAAATAATCGGCGCAGCTTCCCCAATGCCCGCAAGCCTTGGAAAGAGTTTGCGCGATGTCGTCCGTTGCAAGCCCGCCAGCATAATTCGGGCTTTCCGGATTTGCGGTGAAGGCAATAGCTTTCGCGGGCCTTCCTTCCACCTCAACATCAATCCAGCGCGGAAAATTGCTCGGCGGCTTGTTCGTCATCTCGCGCCGCCACAGCACCGAAAGGTCTTCCCACACACGCCCGTCCGCAACCTGCTGAACCAGGCCCTCACATTGGCCGCCACGGTCAATCTGCATCATCAGCCCCGGCTGTTCCACCGTGCCGCGAAACCGGACGATCCGGAGGCAAAATGCCCGCTGCCATCCCAAGGCAACAGCACGCGCAGTTGTAACCGGTTGAAACACCGGCTTCCAGATCAGCGAGCCGTAACAGAAAACAAGGAGCGGGCCCTCAGGCCTGTCCTTCAGAAACACTTTCAGATGTGCGTCATAGTCCTCCTCGGAAAACACCACCGAAGACGCCAAAGACCCCGTGTCGGGCACCTCCCGATAAGTGCGGCGGACGTGATCTTCAGTAAGGCGAAGGCGCTTGCTCATGTTGGTTTCGTGGTCATCTCGTTTAACGGCACCATACATTAGCCGAAATCACACGAACGCGTAAAATTGATTCAACTTTTGCGCGCCCCTGCCAAAAAAACAGGCATGCCTCTCAACGCGGGCAGGATTTCATGCGAGTCCGATTGACAACCCATGAACCGCTCACCATCATGATTTCTTCTTTTATACATCAGGAGAGCGCCATGGCCCGCAGTCCAGGGAACGCCGTAAAAGAAGAAACCTTCGAAGGAATGGGCGGGCTGAAGATTTTTCTCCGGTCATGGAAACCCGTTTCAAAGCCGCGCGGCGTGATCGTCATCTGCCACGGCGTAAACTCCCATGGCGGCCTGTACATAAGTGTGGGCGAACAGTTTGCCGCCAGTGGCTTTGCCACTTACGCGCTGGACCTCCGCAGCCGCGGAAAATCGGAAGGCCCACGCTTCTTCGTCAATCAAATCAACGAATATGTCAGCGACGTTTCAAACACCATAAAACTGGCAAGAGCGCGCGACCCGGGACTCCCGGTTTTTCTGCTTGGCACAGCGCCGGGGGGGTGGTGTCCTGCTCCTACGCGCTCGACCACCAAGCGGAGATCACAGGACTTATTTGCGAGAGTTTCGCCTTCAAGGTGCCGGCCCCCGATTTCGCCTTAGCCATCATCAAGGGGTTGAGCCGCATCGCGCCGAACCTGCCCGTCCTCACACTCAAGAACAAGGACTTCACGCGCGATCCCGAGGCACTAAAGGCGTTGAACAGCGATCCACTCATTGCCAAAGAGGTTCAACCGGCGCTGACCGTAGCTGCCCTGGTCCGCGCCGATGAACGGCTCAAGAAGGAATTTCCGCGCATCACCCTGCCGGTGTTCATTCTCCACGGCACCGCCGACAAGGCGACTGTGCCAAGCGGCAGCCAGTTCTTTTATGATACGGTGGGGTCCAAGGACAAGAAACTGAAACTCTACGAAGGCCACTTCCACGACCTGCTCAATGACATCGGCAAGGAACAGGTCATGGCGGACATCACGGCTTGGATCGAAAAGCGCCTCTAAACGGCTGAGCTTAGCTGACGTTGGCTTTCAGCTTCAGCCAGGTTATGCGCACGTTTTCCTTGACCTCTACCCACTCGCTCTTGGCAACATCCCAGTTGACGATTGCCCGGGACGTACTGGCGGTGGTGCCGTTGGCAACTGCGGACGTCACCATGGAATCGTGAACGTAAACAACACCTATGGTCAGCAAGCAGCCGAGAATCATTCCAACAAAAGTTCGCATGATGATCGTCCTCCTTGTTCGATAACGCGGTCAGTCCAGTTAGGTTCCATTTGCTGGCAATGACAGCAACCTGCACATTGCGATTTCATGCTGCAGCGCAATCGGGCCTCCGGCCGTCACCTTGACAAGCAACACTGCAAATTGCGAACTTGCAGCGCGGATCACCGCCTTACGGGGACACAATGGAATACACCAGTTCAACCAATGAAATGTTTGGCCACATCGCCTACGCGATGCTCGCCCTGTCATATGTCCTCACCAACATTTTTTGGCTGCGCGTGACCGCTGTTGTCAGCATGTTCCTCGAGATTGTTTATTTCAATTTTTCCGGCGGCGACCTCTCCACGGGAATTGGCTGGACTGTCCTGTTCATTTGCATCAACGCGTATCAGTTGTTCTGGCTGCTGCGCGACCGCATGAGTTTAAGGCTGCCGGAAAAGGAAGCCCCGCTGCTGCGCGAGGCCCTGGCGGGCCTTGATGACGCGCAAATCTCCCGGTTGCTCAAGGCGGCGGAATGGCTGGACTGCGTTCCGGGCGATGTGCTGACACGCCAGGACGCGCCTGTTGATGCGCTCTACTTCATCTGCTCCGGCCGCGCCAATATTGAGGTCGACAGATCATTTGTAACTTACCTCGAAAAGGGTGCTTTCGTCGGCGAGATTGCCTATCTGACCGGCAATCCGGCAACCGCCACGGTCGCCGTTGACGAGCCCAGCCGCATACTGAAATTCTCGAGAGTGCGCATGGCAAAGGTTATCGCGGCAGATGATCATATCAACGGCATCATCTACCAGCTTCTGGGCCGTGACCTCGCCATGAAGGTACGCCGCTCCAACACCCGGCGCGTTCTCGAAAACACGGAAGCCGCGCGCGTGGCTTAAAAGAGGCTAACCGCGCCGCTGAGCGAAGCGGTGCCAACTTCTGTCACATTGCCTGTAAAGAACGACTGGTGCGGGCGGCCGGACTCGAACCGGCACTTCCTTTCGAAAAACGGATTTTAAGTCCGTTATGCATGCCCATAAGTGATTGTTTTTATTGTAATTTTTAGAAATTAAACTGAAAATGTGTAAAAAAATGTGTAAGTCTTTTTGATGGGCTTAGCAAACCAGCATCAACAGTCAGGCAGGCCATAGAAGCTCTCTACCTTCCTAACATTACAGCGCCTCGCTCTACCATTCAACTTCGATAGAGACGTCCGTCTCGTGCGAACTCGGTAGTTGTTCGCTCATACCTCCGTGGTGTCGGACTGTACAAAAGAAAAGGGCCCCGAAGGGCCCGTTTCGCAATGATGTTTTGTCGCCTCAATCGAGCCCTTCGGTCCAGGCTGCAACCCGAGCCGGAAGCATCGGGGTTGTGAGCGTTGCACCGCGCCGGTCATTCTCCATCAGGCTCGGAGTGCCGAATGCAAATGCCAATCCAACAAGGACGGCATGTTCTTCTATTTCGTCTTCATTCTCGTATGAATTGTAGAAGCCACCCCGATAATCCAAAGTACCATAGATCGGCATGGCGTCGGTCAGGCGCAGCTTTGCACCCGCTCCCCAGTTCCAGAATCTACCAGCTTGATCGCCATCTTCAACACTGTCTGTTTCGCCATAGGCAACACTGGCGTTAAGCATAAAATCTTCATGGATGAAATAACGCGCCTCGGCGCCTGCAAACCAGCCATCGACGAAGCCTTCACCATCGGGAGGGTCATCGTCAACGACAAAGTCGCCATAACCAACCTGGCCATAGAAGGTGAAGTTGCCGAGATAGGCCTGTGCTTCGGCACCTGCCAGGAATCCCAAGCCTTCACCATCGTCGGACGAATCACGGCTGGTTCCGAGACCCGCACCGGCAAACAGGCCGATGAGCCCCATACCCGGATCGCGGAGGCTGAGATGCCCGCCAATCATGTGGGCGCCCAGTGCATCCTCATCATCACTACCACCACGATCATAGAATTCCGACTGCGCGTCCAATTGCGCTGAAAACATTTCGCCAAGCGGAATGTTAACAGCACCCTGAGACGCAAAGGTGAGGGCGGTGCCCTCATTAATATCCGGGTCTTCGAAGGGATCAAATGCTTGAGCATCCTGTGCCCCAACCGACACGCCGAATACGGCGGCAAACAGCAATCCGTCCGTTACCGGCTCAGGATCGGCAGCCCACGCGCTGCCAGCCATCATTCCCAACAGCGCTGTCGAT
This sequence comes from Hyphomicrobium sp., assembly GCA_031414095.1. Classification (GTDB taxonomy): domain Bacteria; phylum Pseudomonadota; class Alphaproteobacteria; order Rhizobiales; family Hyphomicrobiaceae; genus JANNFX01. The sequence continues at coordinate 5,058 of JANNUW010000592.1, forward strand.
AGCACGAGTTGTCTCGTCAAACTCTTTGTCATGGTCCTGCTCCTGCCTGATCGTACTTACTAGAGAAGTTGGGCAAATCTTAATGCAAATTAATTCTGGAAGAAATCATTGTTACTGGTTTTGCTTGAAAACGTGCTGGTGTGTTGCTTATTGGCCACAACACCGCCGGTACACCGAGTTCGCGGATTTCTTAAACAAATTCAGAAGTTTACAGTACTAATCAAGAGTAAACCAAATTGCGTTGGGTTAATTCTAGGGGAGGATTGGGGACAACTTAAAGACGGACCCTGCCCCGCAGGATTGTCAGGTTGCTTGGACGTACGGCCAAACTGACATTCTTCAGTCACCATGGCTTATGCTGATTCTGCCACCTCAAAACTCCGGGCCATCACGCCTGCTTCCGAATTTCAGTATTTGTCAGCCATCACGACTAAAGCGGACGACCGCTATAGTACGAGAAGACGGAACTTGTACGGTCTCGCATAAATCGACTAATGTCTTGTTGGTCAGAAGCGCCAGCTACCTTGCCAGAGTAGACCTCTCCTGACCCTCATCTGTTAGTAGCGTACTAACAAACAGTTGGTGCGGGCGGGGGGACTTGAACCCCCACGGAATATATTCCCACGGATTTTAAGTCCGTTGTGTATAGTCTTAACTAATTGATTTAATTATATTTTTTATAATTAAATGTAAAAATGTGTAAGTTTATGTGTAAGGATTTCTAGCGTCATTTCCGGTAGTTATGGCAAAGTAGAAGTAGCACGTAGACTACGATTCTTCCCGGATTAACCCAAGCTGTCAACAAGTGTCCGGTTGAACCAATATTGCGTACATCGTTACGCCGCAGCTTGTCGTGACTCCCACCATGCTTCGTAGTTGGCGACGAACCGACCCAGTAATTCATCTGTCACATTTGGCATGACAATAGCGTGGGCCTCGTTCCGGTAACATGCTAGCTGGAAAGTTTTAACAATATGTTCCGCTGGCTGCGGGAAGACAACAGTTAGGGAATGGGGGTTGCACATTGTTGGGATACCCAGTGACTGCAGCCGATCTGCCAGTTGCTGCGCCCGAATAATGCAGCCCCGCACGTCGGCACCATAACCCTTGTGACCATGCCCAATTAGTCGCGACCAAACAGCAATGACCGCGTGGCCATTGCGTGAGCCCATCAAAGTTGTGTCGTTGGAGCGCAGATAGGCAATGGCTGTTGCCACTCTATCAACATGCACCTTGCGGCATACCAGTGCACCGCACGGCATAGGCGTGCCAATCATCTTGTGACCAGATGTGGATAGGCTGTCGATGGCATGGTGGAATGATGGGCGTATTGATTCTGGCACGTTGTGCACAAAGGGTATCACCATCGCGTTGAGCGCCCCGTCGACGTGGATATAGCGACGATCTTGGGTTAAGCCCGCAGCGTCCAATTTCTCAATAACACCACCAATATTATCGTGGGCACCTTTCATCGTTGTGCCGCAAGTAATGACAACGATCACTGGCCGCCCATTCAAGTTGGTAAGAGCGCGCGCAAAAGCATCAAGATCAATCTCTCCAGCTGCGTTACACCCAACCGACACCGCCTCAATCCTTTGCAGTCGCGCCGCCTTTGGTATTGAATAATGGGCCTCATCGCTATGTATCAACACGGCATCCGGCAATGCCTCGCGTCCAAGATAAATGCCCCAGAGATTTCCCTCTGTGCCACTTGCCCCAATTGAACCCCAATATTGCGAAGGATCAGTGCAATGCCAGAGTTCCATTAGCCATGCAATGGCTTCGCGCTCAAGTTCGCAGACTTCTGAGGCGTAGTGTGAGCCCGCATAGGGATCGCCCAGATTATTGATAAGATAATGCCCTAGGCTTGGTGGTACATGGGGCTGGAAGCTTAAATTGTAGGGATAGCCCAGATGGTTCTCGTGGGCGACCCGCATACGAGCCTCGGTGCGGCTTAGCACCGAAATCAAACTGGAAACTGTGGTATTCGAAGGTGATGGAATGTTTGATTGGATGAGTTGTGGGTGCATTTGCAGGTTCTCTTTGAAAGAAAATCGGACTTGTTAAAGAAAGAGCCAGCCAAGTTGCCTTGGGTTAAATTTATTCAACCAAGAAACTAACTTTCCATCGTTGCTGACGAATGTGTCGGAGCGCAAGTTCTAGATTTGCGGGGCTTTGCGGAACGCTCGCTTTGGGTTTCAAGCTCAACCAGTTGAACCTCATGTTCGGTCGTGGTTCGGCCGGTGGGTTTGACCTGAGTTTCAGTCGAAACCTTAGTGACTTTGATCTCAAAGTCAGGATACCCCAAACTGCGAGCAACAAATTCCCCACTATCCGGATCATAAGTAATGCGGGTTCTATAACCCTTAAACTCTGTAAAACCTTTCATTGGGAAATTCCTTTCATTGAACTTGTGGGGCAAGCCCATGGGACGGGTTGCTTTATGGCTGCTGACGCCCGTCATCAGACGCCAGATTTTTTGCACTTCTGCGCGACTTCAATCCCTTTGGCTTGGGCTCCAGTGCTAGCCAACTGAGGTGACATGAGAAGGATCAACGCTGTGGCTACTGCTGTGGCTACTGAAAGCGCCATTTTTTGGGTTACATAACATGATTAATTTCCTTTCCAGGGTTAAATTTGCTTTTTGACTTATATCTCTCGGTTGGTTCAATGCTGAAAAGCAAGTCCGCTTCCGATCGAAGAAAAACTAACACCTGCTCGGAAATCTGCCGGTCGGGCGGCGTGAATTTCATGTGAAATTGGCGTAAATCTGTGTTATAACGTCGCGCGTAGGGGGAAAAACTGCGTCTTCGACGAAGGTGTTAACCTATGGACATGGCGACCGTATCTGGAAATATCGCTTTCAGACTCTTAGGTGAGTTTGAAATGCGCGATGGTGCTGGCAAGCCCATCACGGTGACCGCGCGGAAAAACCAGGCCCTGCTTGCAGCACTAGCTTTGGCACCCTCATGCACAATGACGCGCTCGCGCATCGCCGGGTTGCTTTGGAGTGACCGTGGGGAGGATCAAGCGCGCACGAGCCTTCGCCAAGCTTTAGCTGCGCTTCGCAAAGACCTTGGCGATGTCGGAGCAACGCTGCTCTCATTTGGCGATGAACGGGTAAGGCTTGATTTCACGCGTATCGACATTGACGCACTGGAGTTCCGCAGGCTTGCGAAAGGCAGCGATCTCGAAGCATTCCGAAAAGCAAGAACACTACTACGGGGCAACTTGCTAGCCGACTTGGAAATTTCTGACCCGGCCTTTGAGTCCTGGCTTGCCCAAGAGCGCCGTCGTCTCGACGACATTACGATCACGTTATTTGACAAGCTTTGCGACCATGAAACAAGCACCTCGCTCTTAGATCTGGCGCGACGCCTGGTTGATCTGGATCCTACGCGTGAACCTTCACATCGTCGCCTGATGCTTGCCTATTCGCAAATGGGAGAAAGGGCTGCTGCATTGCATCAGTATGAACTGCTGCGGAACTTGCTTCGCGACGAGTTCGACACGGTACCGGAAGCCGAAACCGAGGCACTTCGCCGTCGTCTGCTTTCATCTCCGGTTGATGGCGTGAACAAAACTGCAGTGGGTGAGGACGATGACCTGAATTCTTCGCGCGACTTGGGTCGTGAGCGCATACAATCACCTTCGCTTTCGATAGATTCAGCAGGCTACGAGCGACCAACTGTTGCAGTCCTGCCCTTCCTGGTGATGGGCAGAAAGTCCTCGATCGACGAACTCGCAGACGGCCTGACCGAGGATTTGATTACAGCTCTTTCTCACATCAAGGCGTTCCGCGTCATCGCGCGAAATACAATGTTCGCTTACAAGAATCGCACAGCTGATATTCGCCTGATTGGCAAAGACGTGGGCGCGCGTTATGTCCTCGAAGGCAGCATTCGACAATCTGGGGATCGCTTCCGTTTTACAGCCCAACTTATCGAGTCCGATAGTGGTCATCATATATGGGCAGATCGATTTGATCGAACCGGACCGGACCTGTTCGATATGCAGGACCAGATTACTGGCCACATCGTAACCTCTATTCAAACACAGATCATTATTCATGAAGGCCGTGAACTGACAGCTGCGGACGGAGCAACATCTCATCCAATGCAGCTGCTCGCGCAATCGTGGCAGAAGCTCCTGTTTATGTCTGCGGAATCCCTCGCATCGAGTAGGTCTCTTGTAGAGCGCGTGTTGGCACTGGACGACAAGAGCACTCAAGGTCATCGCATGATGGCGGTTGTGCTGTATCATCAGGCTTATATGGGATATATTCCATGGACACATGAACTTATTGATAGTGTTCACACGCACGCAAGAATTGCGGTTCAGGCTGATGATGCAGATGAGTACTGCTATTGGGCAATGGAGACGGCTCATTTGCTAAGGGGCGAACATGATCTCGCAATGATTGCGCTAGAAAGGGCACTGCAGCTTAACAGTAACTGCTCAATTGCAATTGGCTCGAAAGGGACAGTACTGGCTTGGGCAGGAAATACTGAAGCCTCAATAAAACAAAATACTCTCGCTTTGCATCTTAACAGGCATGACCCTTCGAACTTCTACCGGCACTTCGGCCTCTCACTTGCGCGCTATTTGGCCTCTCAGTATGAAATAGCACTGGACCATGCGCGCGTTGTTCACCAGTCGCGCCCCGACTGGTGGCTTGGCCAAGTGATGATGTCGGTAAGTCTTGCACATCTCGAAAAAGATATTGAAGCTCGACATACACTTAGTGCTCTGCAGCAGGTTCATCCTGGTCTGAGCGCCATGCTTGATATGCTTCCGTTTGCCCAGCAACGTGACCGCAGTCACTTGATGAATGGACTATACAAGGCAGGTCTAGAAAAGCGTTTCGACAAAGACAGCGTTGGGCGGTCAGTTGAAACCAAAATTGTGTCATTCTGAATAGCCCCTAGATTTGTAGACACTTTGCCCCTTTAAAATGAGGCAAGGAGACGATCATGGGCCAAGGTAATTTCACTGAAGACTTTAGGTTAGATGCCATCAAGCAGATCACCGAGCGCGGGCATTCCGTTGCGGATGTTTCGAAACGCCTGGGTGTCAGCACGCATTCGCTTTATGGATGGATAAAGCGGTATGCCACTCGTCCTGCGGTGGCCGTGTATAATGATCAGACCGCAGAGATCAGGAGGCTGAAGCAGGAACTGGCCCGCGTCACCGAAGAGCGTGACATCCTAAAAAAAACCACCGCGTATTTCGCCAAGGATGTAAAATGAGATACGCGTTTATCAAAGGGCATTACCAACAGTTCAATGTCCGCAGTATGTGCAGCATGCTGACTGTTCATCCCAGCGGTTTCTATGCATGGCTGATGCGGCCATTCAGCAAACGGGCTCTGGAAGATGAGCGACAGACTGCGCTGTTGAAGGGGGCTTGGGAGGAAAGTGGAAAGGTCTACGGTTATCGAAAGTTGCATGATGACCCTCAAGACCAAGGCGAAACGTGTTGCCCCAACCGTGTGGCACGGCTGACCAGAATGGCCGGGATCAAGGCTCATATTGGCTATAAGCGTCGTGCCGGTACTTACGGCGGCAAGCCATCACTTGCTGTCGACAACACTTTGGATCGTCAGTTCGATGTTGCGGCACCTGATACGGCCTGGGTCACAGACATCACCTATATCAAATCCAACGAGGGCTTTGCCTATCTGGCTGTTGTCATTGATCTCTATTCGCGGCTGCGACACGAGAGCGCCCTGGATTCTTGTTGTACGAGTGTATAGCCGTGGTGAGCGCATCACTTTCTGACAACATTCCAGAAGCCAAGGAAATCTTGACGCGTATTCTGAAGGCGAACCCAATGTTGCGCTTGTCCAACATCAATACTATCTTCACACTCCGCCGATTAGAGGATGCATCGCGATGGGAAACTGGCATGCGCCAAGCAGGCCTTCAAGAATGAACGCGGACTTCATTGGAACATCCATGAACTCAGTGCTTGGCCGATTTGAGAACACGCCAAGAGATCAGAATTTGTTCGCTATTAAATCATCTGCGGTCGCCGCCTGCCGTGCCAGAAAGCTAAAAGACTAGCGCGCAATGAAGCAGCAACTGCCTTGCCATGGGCATGTGAGGTAGACCTCTCCTGATCCTCATCTGTTAGCTGCTATACTTACAAACAATTGGTGCGGGCGGCCGGACTCGAACCGGCACTTCCTTGCGAAAAACGGATTTTAAGTCCGTTGCGCATCATGTTAACTAGTTGATTTAATTATATTATTTATAAATAATTGTGAAAATGTGTAAGCTTATGTGTAAGTCTTTTGGCCTCATTTCCGGTTATTCTAACAAAGCGGAAGTGGCCCGCTGCTTGCGATTCTTCTCAGTTTGACCCAATCCGGCCATCACTAGCAATGCGTTGACTCTTCTTGTAGGTAAATGAGTATCTCGATCTTTTTTGGGGAGGTGCCATGTCGATCCGCGATGACTTACAGAGCCTCTTTGACGCTTATGCGGCCGCCTATCAGGCAAGCGATGCGAGTGCTTGCGCGGCTATGTTTACCCCTAACGCGGAATTGTATTCTCCATATGCACCTTTGGCTCGCGGCCGCCCCGCCATAGAGGCGCTCCATAGGACGTGGACCCAAGATGGAGGTGGCGACAAACAACTAACTATTGTTCATGCGGGCGGTTCTGATGATCTGGCATGGTGTCTGGCCACTTTTTCTGAAGGCCAAGTCACAGGTGATGGCACCTCACTCAACATACTTGAGCGCGAACCGGGTGGAGATTGGTTGATCCGCATTTGCAGCCTGAACAGCAACTTTCCCAATCCGGACAACTGAGGCCGTTTCCATTCTGTCGAAAACAGCCGCATCTACCTGATCCAACTCACTGCTGACTTCTCATGATGGCCCGTTTGAGAAGTCGTCAAGTGATTGCGATTTGTCCGCTATCGGAGGGTGATCTCAATTGATCGACGCAACACTTTAATCTTTGTTGGAAAGATGGAGTGTTGGGATGACATACAGGCGTCGGATATATTTTACCGCTGAACAGAGGTCAGAAATTTGGGACCGTTGGCAGCGTGGCGAGTCGATG
>JANNUW010000593.1:0-5979 GCA_031414095.1 Hyphomicrobium sp.
CTGATCATGAGCCAGATCCGCGAGTTCTTCGACGTCAAGATCATCGGCCAAACGGCGGCAAAAATTCCCGACGGCATCGACGTCTTGATGGTCGCGCAACCAACCGGCATGAAGCCACAGACGGCGTACGCCATCGATCAGTTCGCCTTGAAGGGCGGCAAAGTGCTGGTTTTCATAGATCCCGTTGCTGAAGCCGCGCAGCTCGCAATCATATCGCAAGGAACGGGCGGGCGGGCGGAGCTGATTAAAATCCTAGCGGCCTGGGGAATCGACTTCGACACGACGAAAGTGGCGGCCGACATCAAGAACGCGCGCCGCGTGCAGTTCGGCGGCGAAGATGGCAAGCCCATGGTCACCGAATTCGTGGCGTGGCTGGGACTCGGCAAAGACAATATTCCCGCCGGCGACGTTCTCGCCAACGGCATCGAGGTTTTGAATATCGCTTCCGCCGGAGTGCTCGCCAAAATCGATGGCGCCAAGACAACCGTCACGCCGCTGCTCAAAACGTCGACCGACGCCATGCGCGTCGATGCCAAAAAAGTTGGCCTTGGCGCAAACCCCATGGACCTTTTGCGCAACTATAAGCCCGATGGCAAAGCCCTGTCGCTGGCCGTGCGCGTGGCGGGCGAAGCCGTGTCGGCATACCCTGCCGGCGCACCCGCCGATGCCGCGCCCGTCAAAGCAGACAGCACCGCCGAAGCCGACAAACAAAAAGCGGCCAGCGCGGCTGAGAAAAAAGATCCGCTCGCAGGCCATCAGGCGACGGGCTCGATTAACGCCATCGTCATTGCCGATAGCGACATGCTGGCGGATCGCTTCTGGGTCGATGCCCGCTCGCGCCAGGCAGGCAACCAGGATAACGGCGCTCTGACGCAAACGGCCAACAACGCAGCTTTCGTCGTCGGCGCGCTTGAGAATCTTTCGGGCAACAGCGATCTGATCGCGCTCAGGGCCCGCGGCGTGCGCCAGCGCCCCTTCACCACGGTGCAAGAGCTGCGGCGCTCAGCCGAGCAGCAATATCGCGACAAGGAGGACGACCTCACCAAAAAGCTATCGTCGCTTCAGCAGGAACTCACCAAGCTGCAATCTTCAGGGGAGGGCAGCAAGGCTGCCTTGACCGAGACTGAACAGCTCGCCGTCGATAAGTTCAAAGCCGAGATGCTGACGACGCGGCGCGAATTGCGCTCGGTTAAGCTCGCTCTCAGGCAAGACATCGATCGCCTGGATGCGAGGTTGAAGTTCCTCAACATCGCAGCCGTCCCACTCGGCCTTGGCCTTGGCGGAATAGGTCTCTCGCTATGGCGCAGCCGCCGCCGATCATCGAGTTGAGCGTTACCATGACACCCAAAAGCTTTGCAGCTCTCGCTCTCGCCGCGGCCGTCAGCCTCGCAGTCGCACTCGCGGTTTATTCGTCGGCGCAGCCGTGGACGTCAGCCAATGCCGGCGGGCCGCTTTTCTCCGGGCTCGCGCGCGACGGCGCCAGCGTTGAACGCCTCGTGATCAGTCAAGGCGCTGACAAGCTGACACTCGAGAAAGCCGACGATCGATGGCTCGTTAAAGAAAAGAACGGCTTTCCCGCCAGCACCGAAAAAGTGCGCGCGCTGGTGCTGGCACTTTCGCAAGCCAATTTGGCGGAGGCGAAAACACGCAGCGAACAGGGTTTCAAAATTCTTGAACTCGAAGACCCTAAGGATGCGGCCGCCAATTCGCACCTCGTACAGCTTGCCAAGGCCGATGGCACCCTGCTTGCCGAAGTCATCATCGGAAAAACTCGCGCCGATGCGTTTGGTGCTGGCAAGGCGGGAACTTATGTGCGCCGGCCAGGCGACATGCAGGCCTGGCTGATCGACCAGGAGGTCATTGCCGGCACCACACTCAAAGATTGGTCTCGCGAGCGGCTGTTTGACCTGAAGCCCGAGAGCGTGAAAACCGTCACGATCGAGACGCAGGGCGATACGTCCTACGACATCGTGCGCGACAGCGACGGACGCACCTTCAAGCTGTTGCGCGTGCCCGATGGCAAGAAAGTAAAATTCGCCAATGCGGCCGATGACATCGTCGACGCACTGAGTTCTTTCAGTTTGGGCGATGCGCGCAAGCAGGACAGTCCCGAAGCGATGGCTGCGAGCATCACTGGCTTTGGACTCGCACGTTTGGAAACCGATGAAGGTCTCAAACTTTATTTGAAAGTGCGCAAGGACGGGCAGGGTCATTGGATGACCGTCAGCGCCAGCGGCCTGGGCAATGGCATCAAGGCGGCCGCCAATATCATGGCGCTGGCTGGCGGCTGGGAATTCAAGATTCCGCCCGCGCAAGCCGAACGCATCTTCAAAACCCAAGCCGACCTGCTCGAAGACAAAACCCCGTGAAGTTATCCCCGCAGGCCTTGCCGCCCGGATAGTGCCAAGCCATTGGCCCGGATGCACGGCGCGTTTCAGCCAAATCGACGTGTACCCGTTGGAACAGCGGGCGCGGCTGGCGAGTTGCATAGTGGGGTTATAGAGAGCAGCAAGGCCCACGCTCCTTGTCTTTCTCTCACCAACGGCCGCTGGCTCTCACATCCTCCCAGGCCAGCGTGCTCGCCTCCCAGTCCCCCCCCCGGACTGGGAGGTCTTTTTTTTAGCTTTTCGGCTACAGTCGGCCGGTTGCGCACGATTTGCTGCAGCTTGATTAGCTATGACTTACAGGCGTGCCAGAATGGGATCGTGAGGCGCTTCATTCAAGATATTCCCGCGATGGTGCGGCGCGATGTTTACCGGATCGTGACGGCGATCGCGCAGTATGACGCCCGATCAAGCGTCAATTCTGTGATTAGGGTGCAAACGAATGTCCTCGGCCGATCCGACTATGACCCACTCGGTCCAGCGCGATGCCATGAACCCGCATGCGTTCGGCCTTTCGGCTCCGCCGGCCTCTTCCTGGCCGCTGATTGGACGGCTCGATGCCTGGTTCAGCGACAAACGCTTCAACGTCTCACGACCCAAAGTCATTTTCACAGTCAGCGTCGTCGACTTCTTCAGCGTGATCGCCGCTGGCTTCCTGGCGGCGCACGTCACAGGCGCCCATGACGATCAGGTATTTTGGCGAACAACCGCGACGGCTGTCGTCGTTGCACTCACGGTCATCGCCCTCATGCGCCGGGAGTGGGCCTACACCATTTCGTCTTTGCGGCTGCCGACCGTGCAATGGCAGCGCATCTTTAAATCGCTGATGGCAGCGTTCCTTGGCCTCGCCGGTATGGCCTTCCTTGGGCGCTTTTCGCTCTTCAGTCCTAATGAAGCGATCATCTGGCTGGTGACCGCGGGCGCGGCAATGATGGCCAGCCGCTTTGCCGTGGCCAAACTTCTCGCCTTTTGGACCAACACGGGCCGCCTCGTGCGGCGCACCGTCATCGTCGGCGGCGGACCCGATGCCCAGGCCGTCATCAGCGCACTCGAAGCCAATGGCCAGAACCATCTGCAGATCCTGGGCGTGTTCGACGACCGCGACGATGAACGATCGTCCGACAGCCTCGGGGGCTATGCGAAACTCGGAAACTTCGAGCAGCTCTCCGCTTTTTGCCGCAACGCGGGCGTAGAACTGCTGATCGTCACCGTGCCAACGACGGCCGAAGAACGCCTGCTCCAGATCTTAAAGCAGCTCTTTACGTTGCAGGTCGATATCCGCGTCTCGGCGCTCAGCTCGAAACTACGCTTCAATTCGCGCGCCTACACGCAAATCGGCGGCGTGCCGATGCTGGCCGCCATGGACCGCCCTCTGACCGACTGGGACCGCGCCATCAAGAACCTCGAAGATCGCGTGCTGGGAGCGCTGCTGTTCATTGCCGCCTCACCCTTGATGGCGTTGGTCGCGCTCGCCGTGCGCTACGAGAGCCGCGGCCCGATCCTCTTCAAGCAACGCCGCTTCGGCTTCAACAACGAGCTGATCGAGGTCTACAAATTCCGCTCGATGTACACCGACATGGCTGACGCTGGCGCGGCCAAGCTGGTGACCCGCGATGACCCGCGCGTGACCCGCGTCGGCCGCTTCATCCGCAAGACGAGCCTCGACGAACTGCCGCAACTGATCAACGTGCTCAAAGGCGAGATGTCGCTTGTCGGCCCGCGCCCGCACGCCACGCAAGCCAAGGCCGATGCCGATCTCTATCAGTCCGTGGTTACGGGCTATTACGCGCGCCACCGCATGAAGCCCGGCGTGACCGGCTGGGCGCAAGTCAACGGCTGGCGCGGCGAGACTGATACGCATGAAAAGATACAGCGCCGCGTCGAACTCGACCTCGCTTACATCGACGGCTGGTCACTGCCGTTCGATCTCTACATTCTCGCGCTGACGCCGTTCGCGCTGCTGTCTGGCAAGAACGCATATTAGAGGCCGATGTGGACGCGCGCTTGGCTCCTGTAACGATCGACTCCGCCACGCTTGCCGGCGTGCTGGTGGCGTTGGCGATGTCGGCCAGCTCGATCGTATTTTCTGAGCCCGCTCCAGCCGACGTGCTGATGGCTGGCGTTATCTTAGGCATCCCCATTCTTGGCGTCGCGCAGTTTGGTGACAGCGCGAAACTGCATTTGGTGCTGTGGCTCGTCATCGTCGCACTCGGGCTCGCGGGCGCAACCATGTCGACTGTCATGCCGGTTGCGATCATCCACCAAAGCGTCACGCTCTATTTGGCGCTCGGCGCTGTCGTGCTCGCTGGCTACGTGGCAGCCGATCCCGAGCCGCGCTTCCGGCTCATCATCTCGTTCTACGTCGTTGGCTGCGTCATCGCCTGCGCGGCTGCGTTCGCCGGCTACTTCAATCTCGTGCCTGGAACGCACGACCTGTTTACGAATTACGACCGTGCGCGCGGCACCTTCAAGGACCCCAACGTCTTCGGCGCAGCGCTCGCTCCGGGTCTTGTTCTCGCCGTCTGGATGACACTGCGCGGCGACGTGCGCCGCATGCTGCTCGCCGGGTCGATCGCACTCGTCTTTTCGCTGGGTCTGCTGATCAGTTTCTCACGCGGCGCTTGGTTTTCAGCTGCCGTTTCGGTGGGCTTTCTGGCGTGGGTCGCGCTGGTTATGTCGCGCCGGCAATCGGACGTTCAACGCTTCATGATCGTCGTCTGTTTCGGGACAATCGCACTGCTCGGTGCCATTTCGGCGGCGCTGCAAATCGAGGCGGTCGGCAATTTAATGCAGCAACGTGCCAACCTCGACCAGAGCTACGATAGCGGCCCTGAAGGGCGTTTCGGCGGTCAAGAAAAAGCGAAAAAGCTGATTCTCGACAATCCGTTCGGCATCGGCACGCAAACATTCAGAGAAACGTATCACCATGAAGAACCGCACAACGTCTATCTCAGCATGTTCTTGAATGCGGGATGGATCGGCGGGCTCTTTTACATCATTTCTGTTGTGGCGACGCTGTTCGCCGGATTTCGCGGCGCGTTCCGGGCTTCAGCCCTGCAGGGGCCGTTCCTGATCGCGACAGCGTCCTTTGCGGGCCTCGCCGTCGAAGGGCTCATCATCGACAGCGACCATTGGCGGCACTTTTTCATTTTCATGGGGCTGATCTGGGGACTGAGCGACGCCAGTGCGCCCGCCATCGACAGCGCCCGGAGGTGCACCGACTGACGTCACATCGGTTTTCAAATTATCGAACTGCTAACCCTAAGTGCACACGGCGCGCGCTCGCCAATCCAATCCGGCCCAGCCTCAACCTTTAAAAACAACATGTGGGTTAACTTGTCTGCATCGTTTAAAAATTTGGCCGGCCCTGTTGCGCAGTGCCGAACGGAGTGTGCGCGAAGTGAGTGCCTTTGAAACCGTGATGCGTTTGGGCCTGGGAGCTGTTCACCACACGCGCCTTGACCGATTGGCCAGCCGGCTCGTGCCCCGCAGCGGCGTCATCTTTGCTCTTCACCGCGTCAAGCCTGCGACGCCGGCAGGCTTTGCACCCAACGCTCTACTCGAGGTCACGCCGCAATTCCTCGAAGATACCATC
>JANNUW010000594.1:0-18013 GCA_031414095.1 Hyphomicrobium sp.
CACGACATCTTTTTCGTACAGACGCTCTCGCTCAAAAAGCCGGAACGTGGTGCTGTCTGAAAAATCACTCCAAAACCTGCAAAACCGCGCCAACTTAAATCGGCCAAAATGAGCTTTACAATATGAGTCAAAACTCATTGATAATGCCGAAGTTTGAACCTTCTGCGCATATGAGCTAGATGCGTAATCTAGGAATTCCCGCAGGTAACAAATGGTGTGAATGCTGTAACGCGGCAAAGACTGTCTGCGAAAAATGCTTGCCCACCCGGCTAACTTCGGCTGCCTTCTAAAAAACCTTCGTAAATTATAATAACCAACTATATTCTGAAAGTATTCGCTGCTTACAACGATCTTTTCAAAAGATGCGGTTTCCAACGCAAATTTATCGCCCAAGGCGTCGAGCATAGTTCTTGAATCAGTAGAATTATGGTAGCAAAGGAGCGCCAATGCGTGATGCGCCGCCAACCCTTCCGAACCCGCGACTGGATAGCAAACCCCAGCCTCGCTAAGTTCTTTTCGAAAAAGGGTCAGAAACTGTTGCAAACTTGTCGTACCGCTCTTCTGGCGGCCAATGTGCAAGTAGAGCTGTTGAGCATTCATGCAAAGTATCGTCCTGCGGATAAAACTAGGCTTACCATTCAAAATTTGGCGGGACAACCCCTCGCCCAAATTTGGGTTTGAAAAGCAGGCGCCAGCAGGCCATCGTTTCGATTGGTCAGGCGTTCCGGCCCAAGCTCGGCAACTGAAGCCGCTGCTGGTGCCAAACTCGCCGGGAACCCTATCCCACCGGCTGGCCTCATCTTCTTGACTTTGCCGCGGTGCGTCAGCTATTGGGACCCTTCGGCGTGCGGATTCATACGGACATTCTTCGGGTGGTTAGCTCAGCGATCCATGCATTCTTGAAAAAATGCAAAGACGTTCGGACGGTTTCCAAATCTCGCGCGGCGGCCCGGATCCGGCACGACGCGCGCATGGCGGGACGCTGGGCCATTGAGAAACTGCCGCTGGGGGCCGATGCCAAAGTCCTGCTGAAGAGCGGCTTGATCGATGTCTTCGGCCGTGCGCTTGGCCTACGGCGCTTCACCGGCATTCCAGAGCCCCTCATTTACATCGGCAAACAGGCCGTGTCGATCGGCGATGAACGCTACCGCGATCTCGCGGCTAGTGCCCGAGGACGGCCGTTGAATGTGCCTGTACGATCCGTCTCGATCATTATCCCGGTCTACAATCAACTCGCCTTCACGCTCGATTGTTTGACCGCGGTTCTAAAGAACACGTCTGAAATCGAGTACGAAATTATCGTTGTCGACGATGGCTCATCGGACGAAACGCAGGCGACGCTATCGGCGCGCACCGGGATCACCTACATCCGCAACGCGAAGAACCTCGGGTTCATCGGGTCTTGCAGTGCGGGAGCTGAGCGCGCCTGCAAAACCTACCTTTGCTTTTTGAACAACGACACCGAGGTCTTGCCGTTCTGGCTGTCGGCGCTCGTCAATACGTTCGAACTGCATGAGAACGTGGGGCTCGCGGGATCGAAACTCGTCTATCCGAGCGGCAAGCTGCAAGAAGCCGGCGGACTGATTTGGAACGATGGTTCAGGCTGGAACTGGGGGCGTCTTAAAAGCCCCATGGACCCGCACTTTTGCTATGCTCGCAAAGCAGACTACTGTTCGGGGGCTTCTATCCTTGTGCCGCGCATATTATTTAATTCGTTAGGTGGCTTCGATCCAATTTACACGCCAGCTTATTACGAAGATACAGATCTAGCTTTCAAAATCCGGTCGTTGGGCCTTGCCACCATTTATCAGCCGTTGTCCCAAGTCGTACATCACGAGGGAGTAACGAGCGGCGTAGACATTTCTGCTGGTGCAAAAAAGCATCAAGTGGCCAACGCTCCTAAGTTTGCCCAACGTTGGTCACCGGTGCTTGCGCATCAAGGTGAACCAGGCGAAGCCGCTGATTTGATCTGCGACCGGGGCACAATCGGACGTATTCTCGTCCTCGACCAAATCACTCCTGAACCCGATCGTGATGCGGGATCGGTCGTCGCTCTCGAGTTGATGCGCGCCTTCAGGGACCTGGGATATAAGGTCACGTTTGTACCGTGTTCGAACTTTAGATGGATCCCGCCCTATACAGATACGTTGTCAGCCTTGGGAATTGAATCCGTATTGTTTCCAGCCGTGCGTTCTCTCAGGCAGCACTTACGCCGCTACGGCCACACTTACAGTGCCGTTTTGTTATTCCGTCCTCAAACTCACGACTCATATAAAGAGCATTTAAAAAAATATGCTCCGCAAGCACGCCTCATCTACTGCTGCTGCGATTTACATTTCCTCCGCAACGAGCGATTCCAGCAACTCACTAAAGGCATCGGCGCCGCTGAATTAGAAGAAAATATCAGCTCGCGAAAAAAGGAGCTCGATCTGATCGCGTCGGTTGACGTGTCAATCGTGCATTCGGCGGTCGAAAAGTCGATCTTGAACGAACTGCTTCCAAGTACGAATGTCGTTGTCTTTCCCTGGACGTACGAGGTTCGCGGCGAGGGCCCGGCGTTTTCAGAGCGTCATAACCTCATTTTCTTGGGAGGCTATGGTCACCCGCCTAATCAGGATGCAGCAAAGCACTTCGTCGATGACATCTGGACGATACTGGAAACGCGCCTGCCAGAACAATGCCGATTTACCGCGGCAGGCAGCAACCCGACACGGGCCGTCCTTGAACTCGCTGGCGACAGGGTAGACGTCCCGGGCTTCGTAGAAGATCTCGGCTCGCTGCTCTTTAGCCACCGCGTCATGGTCGTTCCTCTGCGATACGGAGCTGGCGTCAAAGGAAAGCTCATTGCCGGTCTCGCACATGGCCTCCCGGTGGTGACGACTTCGATCGGCGCGGAAGGATTAGGGCTCGTCAATGACCAGCATGTGCTCATCGCTGATACGCCTGACGAGTTTGCGACTGCCGTCGAGCGGCTTTACGGCGACGAAGAGTTGTGGCATCGGCTGCGCCGTGAGGGGCTAAATTGGGTTGCGAGCACCACGTCGCGCGCAAACGGCTTAAAAGTAGCTGAACAAATGCTGAACTTAGTTGGACTTGCGGCCACCCCGGCTGCAAGCTTTGCCGCGCAGCGCGCCCGTCCAGGCGATGCAACCGCGTTTGGCAGTCCCGCCGTACTCAATGACCCGGGCTCACTGATCGGGGCAGGCGAGGGCATGTTCTCGACCGAAGGCAAAGCGGACCATGTTGTCGTCCCCGACATGGTACCGCATGCTGAACTCGTGCGTCCGGTCGAAGAGATGACGTCGTTTTTAAACAGCACGGTCTCGGCTCGAAGGATTGTTATCTTGGCGGACGCCACCGACGAGCAAGCGCTCAAACGAATTGCGGAAAAATGCAAAACCGGGTTGCCGCCCGCCGCCGAGACCGTTATCGCATTCGTTCCGCCGAGATTGTGTGCCGCGATGGGCGGTTACACGATGCTGGCGCCCTTCGCCAACCGGGCAATCGCGGCCTTTGCTGCACCCTCTCACGATACGTGGGGTCCGGAGTTTCAATTTGAAAATCGGAACTGCGCGTGGCAAGCCGACACCAGCCAGACACTGTTTCCGTCTGTCACGATGCTGCGCATCGGGCCAGTCCTAGATCATAGCTCTCTAGATCATAGCTCTAATATCTAACCCATAGGTCCTGCCGACCTCACCGGATGCCATGCCAAAACCTGTTCTCATTAT
Organism: Hyphomicrobium sp.; assembly: GCA_031414095.1. GTDB lineage: Bacteria > Pseudomonadota > Alphaproteobacteria > Rhizobiales > Hyphomicrobiaceae > JANNFX01. Next base: position 3,732 of record JANNUW010000594.1, read on the forward strand.
CGGTTCGCCGCGCTCGGGTACGTCCGCGCTGACTTGGGCGTTGGGTCAGCACCCCAACATCGCGCTGCAACCCGAAACCAACTGGTTTCCTTCAATCGCGCTGTCGATCAGGGAGGCTTACCGCATCGGCGTACAGCGCGGTAAATTCTCGCAACTCGGGAATGCGGGAATGCCGTTCGAAGCTTTTGCGGCCCATTTTGGCACGGCCATCGATAACATTTCGCGCGACTGCTTTGAACGCCGCGTCCGCCAGTTCATGCCGGACTATTGGGAAAAACCCAAAGCACCGCAGTCCGACGAAGGCGTCAAAATCATACATGACCCATCGGATCCCAAGACACGCTGGGTCGACGGCACACCCGAGTACAGTTTTTCAACTTACGAATTGAGACTGCTTTTTCCCGACTGCCAATTCATCCACATCCTGCGGACGCCAGAGGAGGTCGTGAACTCTCTCGCTCATTTCGAGAACGCAGGTGCCGACGGCCGCAACCTCGACTACGCAAGTGCGCTGTCGGTTTGGATGAAGCACACCCTTGCCTCCCAGATGGCCGCGAAAGCCTTCGGTGGGGCGAGCGTCCTGCGGATAGCCAATCGGGATTTACTGAGCGACCCGGATGGTACGCTCAAACGCTGCTTTACGTTCCTCGCCGAAGATCACGCGCCGCGAGCGGCGGCCGTATTGGCCGGCAGAATGAACAGTTCGAAGGCGGCTGACCGCATGCCACGTACACTCGCCGCCATCTCTCCGCTCAAAGAGTTTGCCCGCGCCAAAAAACTATTTGAAGAGTTGAACGGCTCAGAGCCCGCGCAAGCACCCGATTCGGCAACCCTGGCAGAGATGCGCACGGCCTTCGAGAAGGCTAAGTAGTCGTCCGTGAAGAACCGCACCATCATGCTTCTTGGCGATTGATCCTGACCAACTCCCCGATGATATCGCAACGTTGAAGGCGCTGATTGTTGCAGCCAACGTCCACACGCTCGATCTCAATGGCCAGATTGCACACTGCCAGCGGATGCTTTGGTGCGCATCGAGATCGTTGACCCGGGCACGGGCGACGACGCCGCGCGGGTCATCGCCGATCCGGATTTTGGTGCTTCGGATGACGAAGGGGCCGTGTTCGTGGGCGCGCAGTTCCAAAGGCACTCTTCGGATGTAATACCAATAGCCCCGGCGTTTGTGCATGTAGTTCACAATCATGATCCAACCCCCAGGACGAGAGTGAGGCGCACGCGGGTTCGATTGGGCATTGGTTTTATGCCGAATGTTATGCTGCGTGTTGTGTCAAAGGGGGGGGCAAACCTACGGCGGATCAAGGAACCGCTTGAAAAATAGGGTTTTAGAGGCGTGATGTTGGCTGGGGGACTAGGATTCGAACCTAGACAGGCAGAGTCAGAGTCTGCAGTCCTACCATTAGACGATCCCCCAAAGCCGGATCGGGCGGCGGGCTTATGCATCCCGCTGCGGTAGAGCGCGGCTCTTAGCAGGTGCTGTCAGCAACGGCAAGCGCGACACTTGCACAGCGCTCGGTGCACTCGACTTATTTGGGGCCTTCGCGCGCCGGCACGGGCACCTGCGCACTCTCCATGCTCAGTAACTCCGGCCGGAACTCGAAGTGCATGGTGTCGTAGTGGTACCACCTGCCACCCCAGATGAAGCCGTGCTTCTCGAAAATGCGCACGATCTCCATCGGAATCTCGTTACGATAGACGATAGCGGCACCTTCGACCCCGGACCGCAGTCCGGTTGAAGGCATCGCCGTCGGCTTCGTTCTCGGCGCGGCCCAGCGCCAATAGTGTGCATGCTTGGTCGAGATATCGATTGCAATGCCTTGGCCGTGGGCAGACATGCGGTTTGTGCCCGCAATCGCACGGCAGACATACGTGCCTTCGGACGGACTCAAAAACCGGTCGAACGCTGCGGGCAGGCGATCGAGTTCTGCTGAAACGGCCGCCAGCTTTTCCGCCACGCCGTTGACGCGCGTGACCGTCACGCGTTGCCCCTTCTTGTGTTTCAGCCAGATCACGTCCGTCAGATTTTTTTCAACCTCGCCTTTGCGGCAATCGCCATACAGCTTGTCGAAGAGGGCTGCGTTGCGCGCTCGCCCTGGATCGATGTCGCGGGCCGGCGGCTCTGGGGCAATGCCCGGCCGGGCTGACGTGTCGCCTGCCGGATAGGGAATTGAAAACATGTCCTCGATATCGGGATCGTCGAGCCAGGCGTCGATGGGTTTTGGCCCCTTGCCATCGTCGAGCGTCATGCGCGTGCCATCGCGCCAGATGAGTGTATTGCCGTCAATGCGTTCCAGATGCTCTGGGTAGGCCGCGAGCAGGCGCCTTTGGTTCTCGTCGCTGACCTCGCCTGCGGCCGCCCGGCTGAAACCCTGAATGCTCGACACGAGTCCGATAAGCCCCAAGACAGCGCATTTTGCCGTTAAGGCCCTTTTTCTATGCCCGCTAAACCTCAACATGACTTTATCCTAGTAACAAACACGCCACGCTTCCCCTTTACCTCAGCGCATCAACTGATACACTGCGGCCAAACTTAATCCAGAAGCACGCCTGACGAGAGGATGCGACGGCTATAACGCCCGCTGCATTTGGATCCAGGCCCTGGGGATTTGTCGTGGCCGGATTGTCTGAAGATGAAGAGGGCGTGAGCGTCGCTGCCAGCGGCGAGCAGCGCAGTGCAGCAGGCTCAAATGCGAATGCCCTTGGCCCAAATGGAAGTGGCGCTGGCACGAGTGCAGCTTTCATCGCGGATAGTGAGATAGGCGTAGCTACGACCGGAACGCTTGCTCATGATCTCGCCTCGGCAAACGAGTCCGCACCTGGAAGCTTAGGGCGAGAATTTCCGGCACACCAGCAGGCCCAGCGCGAGCCCACCCGGCCCGCTCAGCAGGGTCGATGGCCGTCGCACGGCTGGCCTATGGATGATCCCGCACCCGCGTATGGCGCGCTCGATCTGGGGACCAATAACTGCAGACTGCTGTTGGCCAAGCCCTCGCGCCGCGGCTTCCGGGTTGTCGATGCCTTCTCCCGGATCATCCGGCTCGGCGAAGGCGTCGCACAAACCGGTCAGCTCTCGAATGCCGCCATGGACCGCACCATAGAGGCCTTGCGGGTGTGCGCCGCGAAACTCAACCGCAGCGGCACCCAGCGCGTGCGCTGCGTCGCCACCGAAGCCTGCCGTATTGCCGGCAATGGCGAAGCGTTTCTCAGCCGTGTGAAACACGAGCTCGATCTCGATATTGAAGTCTTGAGCCGCGAAGACGAAGCCGGTCTTGCTGTCGCCGGGTGCTCGTCTCTCATCGACTACCGCTCCGACTATGTGCTCGTGTTCGACATCGGCGGGGGATCATCCGAACTCGTTTGGCTCGATATCCAGGGTCGCGATGCGCCCTCGACACGCGCCGTTGCCTCCGACCGGCACGGCCTGCGGCCCGCTATGGCGGCGTGGACGTCGCTACCGGTCGGCGTCGTTACGCTGGCTGAAACCTTCGGCGGACGCTCGGTCACCGCCGAGGTGTTCGAGGCCATGGTGCAGCATGTCGAGAATCTGATCGCACCCTTCGAGGCCAAGCACAGGTTCTGCGAGCGCATCCGCAACGCCAACATTCATCTTCTGGGCACCTCGGGCACCGTCACCACGGTGGCGGGCATTCACCTCGGTTTGCCGCGCTATGACAGGTCGCGGGTCGATGGCTGCTGGATGCACACGAGCGAAGTTCACGACATCACCTACAGCCTGCTGGATCGCAGCTACGAACAGCGCGTGGCCGAACCTTGCATCGGCCTCGATCGCGCCGATCTCGTGCTGGCGGGTTGCGCAATTCTGGAAGCCGTGTTGCGAACCTGGCCGAGTGAACGGCTGCGTGTTGCCGACCGTGGCCTGCGCGAAGGCATCTTGACGACGCTCATGAGCGAAGACGGCGTCTACCGCGCCGGACGGCGGCGGCGCGGCGGCCGCAGCGCTTGAAACGATCGCGAACTCATGCGCCATCCGGCGCTCAAAACTCAAAGTTTGGAAGTTCTCCATGACGAAGAAGGGAACGGGCCCACAGGGGCCAGCGACCGGACAACGCAATAATTTGCGTGTCTCACTCAAAACCGCGCGCTCGCGCACGGCCTCGTCGCAGCGCTGGCTGGAGCGGCAGTTGAACGACCCCTATGTCGCCGCTGCCAAGCGCGAAGGCTATCGGTCACGCGCCGCCTACAAGATCAAGGAAATCGACGACAAGTATCGCTTTTTAAAGCCAGGCACGCGCGTCGTCGACCTCGGGGCAGCGCCCGGCGGGTGGAGCCAGATCGCGGCCGAGCGCGTGCGATCGATCGAAAACAAAGGCCAGGTCGTGGCCATCGATTATCTGGGGATGGAGGCGCTTGCGGGCGTCGACCTTGTCGAAATGGATTTTACCGCCAGCGGCGCCGAAGCCAAGCTGATCTCGCTGCTGCGCGACGGCCGCGCCAATGTGGTGCTGTCAGATATGGCGGCGCCGACATCGGGCCACAAGGCGACCGACCATCTGCGCATCATGAGCCTGGCCGAAGCCGCAGCCGTGTTCGCGTGCGAGGTGCTGGAACCGGGCGGCGTGTTCCTCGCAAAGGTGTTCCAAGGCGGCACTGAACGCGACCTGCTCGATCTTTTGAAGAAGTCGTTCGCAAACGTGCGTCACATCAAACCGCCGGCCAGCCGATCTGACAGCGCCGAGTTGTACGTTCTAGCTACAGGCTTTCGCGGCCGGCACTAATGCTGACCGGCTAGCGTTTGTCGTTCAGCTTTGGACGCCCAACCGGAAGAATTCATGAGTACGCCAGATATGACGCCGGGGGCGATGCCCGATGCTTTGCCAGATCAGGCCCGCGTCCCGGCTAAATTCACGACCGGCTCGCTCATCAATCATATTCTCATTATGACCGGCGCGGGCGCCGTGGGCCTCGTCGCGATTTTCGCCGGTGATTTTGCCAACATTCTGTTTCTGTCGTGGCTCAATGACGAGGCCGTGGTCGCAGCCGTCGGCTACGGCAGCTCGGTTTTGTTTTTCACGATTTCGATCGGCATCGGCCTGTCGATCGCCGCCGCGGCTCTTGTCGCGCCGGCGATCGGCGCCGGCGACATCATTGCTGCCCGGCGCCTGTCGACCAATGCTCATATTGGATCGTTCGCGGTTTCGGTGGCTGCAGGCCTTCTCGTCTGGATCTTTGTTCCTGAAATCCTGAGCCTCTTGGGTGCGACGGGCCGCACGCATGACTTGGCGAGCACTTACTTGCGCATCCTGGTGCCTTCGACGCCGTTCTTGTCCAGCGCCATGACCAGTGCCGCTGTGATGCGGTCGGTCGGCGATGCGCGCCGCGCCATGAATGTCACGCTGACGATTGCAATCGTCAACACGCTTCTCGATCTCGTGTTGATCTATTGGGCGGGGTTTGGGCTCGAAGGCGCAGCGATCGCCTCGGTGCTGGCGCGCGCGACAGCTATGGCCGTCGGCATTTACGGTGTCATCTACACGCACGACCTGATGGCGCGGCCTGCCTTACCGGCCCTTGTGGCCGACGTCCCCGTGCTCGCGGCCATAGCCATTCCCGCGATGCTGACCAACGTCGCAACGCCTATTTCGAACGGCTATGTGACGGCTGCGATCTCTCAACACGGAGATGCCGCCGTCGCTGGCTGGACCATCATCGGCCGTCTGGTCCCGTTGGCCTTCGGCGCCATTTATGCCCTGTCTGGATCAATCGGACCGATCCTGGGTCAAAACTACGGAGCAGGCAACGCGGAGCGGCTGCGGCGGGCTTTCACATTATCTTTGCTGGTCAATCTGGGCTTTACAGTTGCAGCCTGGGCGCTCCTGGCAATCTTTGCCGTTCCCCTGACGCACCTCATGAACCTGACCGGCGAGGCGGCGGATCTGGTGATATCCTATTGCCGTTGGATCGCGCCATTGTTCGTATTTATGGGCGCGCTGTTCGTCGCCAACGCGGCGTTCAACACGCTCGGTCGGCCGCAGGTGTCGACGGTGCTCAATTGGGCCCGCGCCACGCTCGGCACCATTGTGCCGGTTAATATTGGCGGAATGTACGCCGGTGCCCTTGGGATTTTATGGGGCTTTATGCTAGGCGGAATTGTGTTTGGCGTGATCGCCGTTTGGATGTGTTACCGCTTGATCGACGATCTGTCGGTTGTCATGAACTCCCGCCACAGCCTAAAGCATAAGGCGGCGGAATAAACCGCGCCGGGACGCACGTATAGGTTTAGGGAGCGCCTGCCGTTAAAGATAGCGCATTGAAGCGGCACCGCCCCATTGTCGGGCGCCGCGCGTGCGCTATAATGACTTCGTCGTCAGTAAACCCTGAACTCCGCAGGGCAGCGGTTATCAAACGCGAGCCGGTTAGTATCTTCGTCAGCAGGGTTTGCAGAGTATCGCGATGGCGCAGGAAACTGGATTGAGGGCGCGTAGGCGGCAATGGATCCTGGATTTGCCCAGGGCGGCCAAACGTGTGGCGCTGCTCGGCAGCGATCTCATTCTTCTTTCTGCCGCGCTGTGGGGCTCCGTCTCGCTGCGCTACGGGGAACTGTTCATTCCCGAAGACTGGGGCGGCGTCATCCTGATGGCGGCGGGGCCGTTGATCACCGTGGGCACATTCTGGTGGTCTGGACTGTACCAGCTCGTCACCCGCTATATCTCCTACCGCGGCACTTTGCAGATCTTCGGCGGCGTGGCGCTGTCGGTTCTCGTCTGGGCGCTGATCGTGTTCATGTCCGGCCAGCAAGGCATCCCGCGCAGCTCGATCTTGATGTACGGGTTTGTCGCCGCCGGATTGATCGCTCTCAGCCGCCAGATCGCCGGGCTGGTTTTGAAAAGCGCGGGCATCTCGATCCCGCTGTTTGCGGCCGAGCAAGAAAAGAAAAACGTCATCATCTACGGTGCCGGGCAAATGGGCGTGCAGCTTTTGCACTCGATGCACAGCGCCCGCGACCGGCAGTGCGTTGGCTTCATCGACACCTCAGCGAGCCTTTGGGGTCAATACGTCGGGGGCGTCAAAGTCTATCGTCCTGAAAAACTCGAATACCGGATCCGCCGCGACGGCGTGCGCGAAGTTCTGCTGGCGCTGCCCGGATCGCAACGCCGCGAACGCCGCCAGATTTTGCAGGAGCTCGAACGTTTTCCAGTCGAGGTAAAAGTTCTCCCGGCCTATGAGGACTTCGCCTCGGGCCGCGTCGGTGTCAACGATTTGCGCCCGGTCGATGTCGGCGAACTGCTCGGCCGGGAGCCCGTGCAGCCGTCGCTTGAACTGCTCGAACGCAATACCAAGGACAAGAGTATTCTGGTCACCGGCGCCGGAGGTTCGATCGGCTCTGAACTCGTGCGCCAAATTCTCAAGCAATCTCCCAAGCGTGTGGTGCTACTCGATCTGTCGGAAGTGGCCCTGTATGAAATCGAGATGGAAGTCCGCGAATGGCTCGACACGTTGCCGCTCGATGCGCCCGCAATCGCCATCGTCGCGGTGCTGGGATCGGTGCTCGATACCAGCCTCGTCAATGAGACCATCCGCGCTTACGCCATCGAAACCATCTATCATGCCGCCGCCTACAAACATGTGCCGATCGTCGAGCACAATCCGATCGCGGGCCTCAACAACAACGTCTTCGGCGCGGTCGTGATCGCCGAATGTGCGCGCCAGCACAACGTCGAGCGAGTAGTGCTCATTTCAACCGACAAGGCCGTCCGGCCGACCAATGTCATGGGAGCTTCCAAGCGGCTATCTGAACTCGTACTTCAAGCGCAAGCGGCCGACGGCTCCAAGACGGTTTTCACAATGGTGCGCTTTGGCAATGTGCTCGACAGCTCGGGCTCGGTCGTGCGCCGCTTCCGCAAGCAGATTCAAAATGGCGGGCCCGTGACCGTGACGCACAAGGACATCGAGCGCTTTTTCATGTCTATCCCGGAAGCGGCTGAACTCGTGATCCAGGCCGGCGCCATGGCCAAAGGCGGCGAAGTGTTCGTCCTGCACATGGGCGAGCCCGTCAAGATCGAGGCCTTAGCGCGGTTGATGATTCACCTCTCGGGGCTCGAAGTACGCGATGAGGACAACGCCAAGGGCGACATTGCCATCGAGTACACCGGCCTCAGGCCCGGAGAAAAACTTTACGAAGAACTGCTCATCGGCGCCAACACAACCGGAACCGAGCATCCGCGCATTTGGCAATCGGGCGAGCCGTTCTTGTCCGCCGCAGACCTCAGCCATGAACTCGATGTCTTAAAGGCCGCCATGGCCGCGCGCGATACGCAGACCATCCAAGCGCTGCTGCTGCGGACCGTCGAGGGCTACCAGCCCCACGTCGACCCGCTGGGAATGACAGTACCGGTGGAAGCGAACTGGGAAATTGCCACACGGACACTGCACTAGATGCGAGGCACTAGATGCGGGCATTGAACTAAATGATGACGCAGCGCGCTCACATGGCTCCAGCCGTTCTGCCGGCCGTCGCACGGCGCGTGGCCTTCGTAGTATCGTCGCGGCAGTCGGCAGCTGAAATGCACGCTTCGATGTTCACGGCCATGGCAGCGCTCGGCCATAGTGTCATCTGCGTGGCACCCGTTGGAGACGAAACGAACCCGAAGTTCGATTGCGACCACATCGAATTTGCAGACTACGATCCCGCACCTGAAGGCTGGGGCTTTTTACAGTCGCGCCGCGCCGTGAAGGCTTTATCGCAAACGCTCAGCGACGCGCGGGCGCACATCGTCGTTGCAGCCGGTCCAAAGATCTCCCTGCTTGCGGCCGAGGCGGCCCAGCACGCGGGCATCGAACAGCGCATCAGCATCGTCACAGAGCGCTCTACAAGCACCGGCGCGTCCAACGCGACGCACTGGCGCAAGACGTTCGCCGCCAACACACGCGCAATCTTTTTCAATCGCGACGATTGGCAGAACGCTGCGAAGGCGGGGGCCCTGCCGGCGCAGTTGCCTGTTTCCATCGTGCCCGGTTCTGGCGTCGATCTGCAGGCGCGCACCGCCCTACCGTTGGCAGGGGCGGGCGACGGTCTCGTCGTCTTCCTAGATAGCTCGCGCCGTGCCGGGACTTGGGCAAAAGCCGGTATCGAAGTCGCGACCGCGCTCACGGCGGCCTATCCGCACGTCAGCGTTATCGTGACCGGCCGACATGTGACTGGCGATCAGAAATTGCCGCCCCGTGTTGAGAAAATCTCAGGCGACTCCTCATCGTTCTTTGCAAGCCTCGCCCGATGCCACCTCTATGTTTACGTCCCGGGCCAAGAGGCTATGCCCGCCCGTGTGCTCGACGCGCTGGCGGCAGGACGGCCCGTCATAACCTCCAACGTGCCGGGTTGCCGCGACACCGTCGACGATCTCGTCAATGGCTGTGTGATCGAGCCCGAATCTACCGCTGCTCTACTGGCAGCAGTCGCGATTTTTGTCGATCAACCTGACTTGATCCGCTCGGCTGCCGCCGCGAGCCGCCTCAAAGCCGAACGCCGGTTCGACGCGCGCGTCATCAATCAGGCTTGGCTCAAAGCGCTGACGCTGACGGCGTGATGCGGCACACGAACGCTCTCATTTGGCTATGGCTCGCCTTAACCCTCGTGCTCGTCACCGCGTGCGCCGGCCTCAGCATGTGGTCACCGGCCTTTGCACGCGACGTTGAACTCATCGAGCGGCCGACATTGAGCTTAGCCCTGGCACTGACACTGCTGGGCTTTGTGTATCTCCTGACAATTCCGCTGATCAAGCGCTCGCTGATGGCCGCTGATGGCGATGCAGCCGCGCGTACACCGCAACACGCGCAGATTTTGTGGATCATTTTGCTGGGCGGGCTTGCGATGCGGCTCGCCTTGTTTAATTCAACGCCGATCTTCGAAGACGACTACTACCGCTACCTGTGGGACGGCGCCGTCACGGCCAACGGCTACAACCCTTTCACGGTCTCGCCCGACGACGCCCAAGGCGAGCCCTACCATTATTCTTTGCAAGCCCTTGCGCACCAATCCGGCATTGTCATCGAGCGCGTCAATCACTCTGAACTGACGACGGTTTATCCACCGGTTGCGCAAGCGGCCTTCGCCTTGGCCTATCTGATCGAACCCTGGAGCCTTGCCGCCTGGCGCGCGGTGTGTCTTGCGGCCGAGCTGGCGACCCTCCTGTTGCTCATCGCCTTGCTCGATCGAACCGGCCGATCCCGGCTATGGGTGGCGCTCTACTGGTTGAGCCCCCTTGCCGCCAAGGAGTTCGTCAATTCGGCGCACATGGACGTGATCGTCATGCCGTTTGTTTTGGGAGCGGCATTGCTCTCGTTGCAACACAGGTATCTGAGCGCGGTGATCGCACTGGGCTTCGCAGTCGGCGCGAAGTTCTGGCCGCTGATGTTGGCTCCCCTCATCTTGCGGCCGCTGTTTTCAACCCCGCGCCGGCTAGCGCTTGGCGTGGCAATCCTTGCCCTCATGAGTGCAGTGGCGTTAACGCCGTTGCTGGCGCAATTGCCGAGCGACAACTCCGGGCTGACCACTTACGCGCTGCACTGGCGCAACAACTCCGCGCACTACGTTTTGATCGAAAAGGCCTTTGCCTCGATCCTGAAACCTTTGGGATTTGACACGCGTATACCGGGTGAAGCCGTGCGGCTGTTATTGGCCAGCCTTGCAGCAATGATCGCCGTGCGGTCCGCCAGACAACCTATTGAGAACGGACGCGATTTGCTTTCGCACCTCGGCCTCGTGACTGCCGCCATCGTATTGCTGAGCCCGTCTCAGTTTCCCTGGTACGCGCTATGGTTTTTGCCGTTCGCCGTGTTCACGCCCTGGAGCGGTCTTCTGTTGATGATGGCACTCATGCCGATTTACTACGCCGGTTTTCACTTCCTGGCGCGGGACGCTTTCTCCTTGTATCGCGAAGGACTGGTGTTTGCCCTGTGGCTGCCCGTATGGGCCTTACTCGGCTATGAAGCTTGGCGCGTTCTCAAACAACGCAAGCCCCCGCTCATAGATGCTGCAAGCGGCGCTCGTCATGCGTAGCGGTCAGCGCATCGGCGTCGTCATACCGGCGCGCGACGAGGAACGCGCCATCACAAAAGTGCTGGCGGATATTCCAGCCTGGGTCGATCACATCGTCGTCGCCGACAACGGCTCGCGCGATCGCACCGCTGAAATTGCCGCCGCCATGGGCGCGCTGACAGCGAGCGAGCCGCGCGCTGGCTATGGCGGGGCGTGTCTCGCCGGTTTGGCTGCACTTCCGCCAAGTGACATCGTCGTCTTTCTCGACGGAGACTATTCGGACTACCCCGAAGATATGGCAGACTTGGTCGATCCCATTATCGAACGGCGCGCCGAACTCGTTATCGGCTCGCGCATGTTGCGGCCGGAAGATGCCCGCGAATTGACGCCACAACAACGTTGGGGCAACGGGCTCGCCGTATTCTTGATGGGCAAACTTTGGGGAACGCGCTTTACAGATCTCGGGCCATTTCGCGCCATCAGCGCCAGCGCGTTATCGTCTCTCGGCATGGCCGACACCGACTACGGCTGGACCGTCGAGATGCAGATTAAAGCAGCGAAGATGAAGCTCGCGTGTCTCGAAGTGCCCGCGCGCTACCGGCAGCGCATCGGCGTATCGAAAATCTCCGGCACTGTGACAGGCACCGTTCTTGCGGGCAAAAAAATTCTGACCGTCATCGCCCGCCACGCTCTGTCTTGAAGGGTGGGCGTGAAGGGTGCGCCGTTGCGCGGCAACTGTTCGCAGCGTAAGCCATCGCCGTGGCGCCGCCGCTGTCGCGATGGCCGTCCTTATGGAAAAGTTCAATGGACGCCTTGACCTTGTTCGGCCTCGTCGCTGTCACGCTGATGCTGGTGTTTTACGCACTCGAAGAGCGCGCGCCGGTCTACACTCTGGGCTTCGCTGGTGCCTGCGCGCTCGGCTCGACCTACGGATTTTTACAAGGCGCCTGGCCGTTCGGATTGGTCGAGGGCATTTGGACACTCGTCGCTTTACACAAGTGGTATGGCCGCACAAACAGCAGCACCGTTGCCTAAGTAACGTGCACGGCAGTATTTTAAGGAATTTCCTGACAAGAATACTTTTTGACAGACACGACAAAACTATGCTTCCTTTCGACGCGTGGCAAAGCCGCATGCGCGGCGTCCAACCTTGGAGGGCTGACGCTGGGGAGCGTTGCCGTGCCCTTCACTGAAAATGTTGGAACGGGTGAAGGGGAAGAAAACCATGACGGTTAGCACCACGGCGGCCCAGAGCGGCTCCGGAGACAACACGCTACTGCGAACGATCGACTGGAAAGGCGCCTTCTGGATAGCCAGCGGCGTGCCGGCACTCGTGCTTATTTCAATCGGCGGCATCGGCGCGACAGCAGGTAAAGCTGCACTTCTGGTCTGGGTTTTATCGGTGCTGATGGGCTTTTTTCAAGCTTTCAGCTATGCCGAGATTGCTGGTCTGTTTCAAAACAAGTCGGGCGGCGCTGCGATTTACGGCGCGGCTGCCTGGTTGCGATATTCCAAGGTCATCGCCCCCCTCTCTGTGTGGTGCAACTGGTTTGCCTGGACCCCTGTTCTCTCGCTCGGCTGCGCCATCGCTGCCGGCTACATTCTCAATGCCGTGGCGCCTATCCCAGCGTTCGGCCTCGACTCGCCCGAAGTGCAGACTTGGCTCAAGGATGCCGCCAACGCTGCCGCGATCGCGGGCAAATCGGCGGAAGAAGCCGGCAAGCTTGCCATAGCCGGTGCCGCGGAACTTGCGACCCCAGCCATCCGCTCGGCTAAGTTCGCGAGCTTCTCGTTCTTCGGCCTTGCCAACATCGAAATCGGCGCCACCTTCTTCATTGGCGCTGTGCTCATGCTCGCCACGTTTGCGGTTCAGCATCGCGGCGTGCTTTCGACCGCCAACGTGCAAAAGTGGATCGGCTTGCTGGTTCTGATCCCGATGACCATTGTCGGCGTCGTGCCGTTTCTAAACGGCAGCATCAACTACGACAACTATTCGCCGATCGTGCCGCCAACGGGCGACTGGAGCAACGGCGGGTGGACTTTCTTCCTCGGCGCCATGTTCATCGCTGCGTGGTCGACCTACGCTTTTGAAACCGCCGTCTGCTACACGCGCGAGTTCAAAAACCCGGCGACCGATACGATCAAGGCGATTTTCTATTCGGGCCTCGTTTCGGTTCTGCTTTACACGCTCGTAGCAGCCTCGTTCCAGGGCAACCTCGGCGTCGAAGGCATGACGGCGCCGGGCATCGTCGATGGCACGGGTGTCGCGGCAGCCATGGGCAACATGGTTGGCGGCGGCAATAAGTACATCACACATCTGCTTGAGATGATGATGGTTCTGGCGCTGGTTTTGGCCATCATGATGGCTATGTCGGGCTCGTCGCGCACGCTGTATCAGGGTTCGGTCGACGGCTGGCTGCCCGAGTACCTGAGCCACGTCAACGAACACGGAGCTCCGACGCGGGCCATGTGGACGGACCTCGTGTTCAACCTCGGCCTGCTGACGTTTGCCGCTTCCGATGCGACCGCCTATTACCTGATCCTCGCGATCTCGAACGTCGGCTACATCATCTTTACGTTCTTGAACCTGCAGGCGACGTGGATCCACCGCATTGACAGCCCCGGGATTCCCCGGCCTTACCGCGCTCCGACGCTGTTGATCGCGTTCAACGCATTTTTGGGTTTCGTCAATTTGGTGTTCATGGGCGCCGGGGCCAAGGTCTGGGGCAATCCGAACGTTCTCTGGTACGGCCTGATTTTTGCGGCGCTTATTATCCCGGTGTTCTGGTATCGCCACTACGTGCAGGACAAGGGCAAGTTCCCCGACAGCATGCTGTCGGAACTCAACTTGCAGGGTCAGGACCTGGGCGAACGGCGCGCCGGCATTCTGCCCTACGTGACGCTTGTCATCGGCGCCATCGTGGTCGTGGCTTCGCACTACTACTTCCAGCTGCCACCGCCGGCAGCTCCGGGCTAATTCGAACGGTCAACCATCCGGAAAATAAAGGGCCGGGCTTTCGACAGCCCGGCCTATTTGTGTCTCATACCGGCGCGCAAAGGTTTTGACTCTTCGATGAGTAGATGGCGCGCCTGTATCATTTTTTCTTTGCGCGCGGCGACACGCGTTCTCCCGCAAGGGGACTCCCAAGTGGTCGCGGGCGCCGGCCGCCGCGCGCCGCCAGTTGAGCGATGGGTCAAAACGATTGAACGCCGGTATAAGCGATTTTGTTTATAAAGACAGCGAAAAGTTTGTTTCGGCAGGTTGCGATGGCAC
>JANNUW010000595.1:0-1610 GCA_031414095.1 Hyphomicrobium sp.
GACCACCTCATACCGTCTTCTCCTTGAAGCGGCAGATGTCGAGGATGGGACAGCGCGGACACTCGGGTTTGCGCGCTTTGCAAAGATATCGGCCATGCAGAATAAGCCAATGGTGGGCGTGGAAGGCATACGCTTGGGGGATCACGCGCATCAAATCGTCTTCGACGGCCAACGGCGTTTTGCCCTGCGATAACCCGATGCGATTGGCGACGCGGAACACATGCGTGTCGACCGCCATCGTCGCGTGTCCAAAGGCCATGTTCATGACGACGTTCGCGGTTTTGCGGCCAACGCCGGGCAAGGCCTCGAGCGCGTCGCGGTCTTCGGGGACTTGGCCGCGATGGGTTGCGATCAGCGCCTGCGACAGCGCGATGACGTTCTTGGTCTTATTGCGGAACAGCCCGATACTTTTGACGTGGTCGCGGACCACATCCTCGCCGAGTTCAAGCATTTTGACCGGCGTATCGGCTGCCTTGAACAGCGAGCGGGTCGCCTTATTTACGCCAGCATCGGTTGCCTGCGCCGAAAGGACAACGGCGACCAGCAGCGTGTAGGCATTGACGTGTTCAAGCTCGCCCTTGGGCTCGGGACAGAGCGCGTGGAACCGGCGAAAGATCTCTTCAATCTCGGCGCCCGTAAGCTTACTGCGTCTGCCCGATAATTGTGCTTTCCGCCCCGGCGCGACCGACTTACTCTCTGGCAGGCTTTTCATCGTTTTGAAGTCCTGGCGGGAGCCCAATGGCAATGGCTTTTTTGACGGGATCGAGTTGACGAAGACAGGGTTGCAAAGACAGTCTTGCAAAGACAGGGTTGCAATGAAGACACCACCCGACAATGACGCAACACAGGCACCTTCACCAGACCTGCTTGCGGCCCAAGGCGATCGCGATGCCTTCCGCGCCGTTTTGCATCCGCACCGCTCACTGAGCCGGAATGGTTTTTTTATCCTGATGTCGGTTCTGGGCGGCATTAGTCTTATCGTCGGCCTCGCATTCTGGTCGATGGGGGCGTGGCCCGTGTTCGGCTTTTTTGGTTTGGACGTTTTAGCCGTCTTTCTGGCGTTCAAAATCAATTACCGCGATGGCCTGGCCCATGAAGTCGTGGAACTCACACCCGACATCTTGAAACTGACGCGCGTCAGCCCGACCGGAGCCAAGTGCAGTTTCGATTTTAATCCGTACTGGGTGCGCGTACGCTTGGCAGAATGGCCTGATGGGCGCACCAATCTTTGTTTGGCGCTGCACGGCCGCGACTTCGAATTCGGTCATGTTTTGAACTACGACGAGCGTCGCGAATTCGCCAAGGTGTTGGAACGCGCGCTGTCACGGGCGCGCGGGGCGACCGTCTAAAAGGGAAGCGCGAGGAGAAGGCATGTCCGACCAGCCCTTCGATTTTCAGGCTCTCGACGACCGCGGCGCGCCAACCCAGTCGTTTGCTGCGGGCGAAAAGATATACCTCCAAGAGGATACGGCTGATCGGCTTTACGTCGTCCGCACCGGTAAGGTGCAAATTATCACATACGGAACAGTGCTCGAAAACGTCGGCCCAGGTCATGTGTTCAATGAGGCGGGGAAGCACTTGTCGAAATGTGCCGCCGAGCGGCGCTCGGC
>JANNUW010000596.1:0-1168 GCA_031414095.1 Hyphomicrobium sp.
CGTCGGTCGAGATCAACGGCTCGTGTCTCGCGTTGCGCGCGTCATTCAGCTCAATGCCGAGGAATTCCAGTCCCGTGCAAATGCGTTGGCGCACAACAGTTGAGTTTTCGCCGACGCCGCCGGCGAAGACGAGCGTGTCGAGTCCGCCGAGCGCTGCGGTGAAGGAGCCGATCCATTTCTTCGCCTGGTAGCAAAACAGCGCCACAGCCTCGGCTGCACGGATGTCCTCACTCTCCACTACGAGCAAATCGCGCAGGTTGGCACTGGTCTCAGATATGCCCAGCAGCCCAGACGCATGATTCATTATGTCCTGGAACTGCGTCGCGCTCATGTGCTCGGTGCGCATCAGATACGAGACCAGCCCGGGGTCCACATCCCCCGAGCGACTGCCCATCACCAATCCGGACGCTGGCGTGAAGCCCATGGTGGTATCGATGCTCCGGCCGTCGCGCACGGCGGCTAAGCTAGCGCCGCTGCCAAGATGGGCAAGGATCACGCGCCCCTTCGTTGCCGCTGGATCGCCGAGGCGCGCAAGTTCTTCCATGAGAAATTGGTAGGACAAACCGTGGAAGCCATAACGGCGAACGCCCGCGGCCTCGTAGCGTCGCGGGATCGGCAGGATACCGGCGACCCGCGGCATGGTGCGGTGAAACGCAGTGTCGAAACACACGACCTGAGGCCACGCGGGATGGCGTTGGCGGATAGCTTCGATCAACTCGAGCTCAAGCGGCAAATGCTCCGGATCGTAGGGCGTGATGCGCCGCAATTCGTCGATTAACTCGGGCGTGACCAGCTCGGGTTCGCTATGCGCCATCCCATGCACCACCCGGTGCCCCACGGCTTTGACCGAGGCAAACGCCGGCTGCGTTTCGAGCCAATTGAGGAGCACGAGAACGGCTGACCGGCGATCGACGGAGCCGATGGTGCGGCTGTCCAGCCGTCGTCCCGTGGCGTCCTCGACAGTCAATGACGTGCCGCTGAGACCGGCGCGATCGACTTTGCCAGATAGCCGCCGCCGTAGCGACTCGCCCCCGTCATACAGCGCGAACCGTATGCTCGATGAGCCGCCGTTGATCGCCAGAAGGACACCCGCATCGGGCGTCGCAACGGCGGGTTTGGCGTTTGTGGCCAATTCGGACCGGTTGGCCGGACCATTCGACTGACCTTG
>JANNUW010000597.1:0-1037 GCA_031414095.1 Hyphomicrobium sp.
GAACCGCGTCGAGCGCATGACACGCTCGACCGCAACGGCGCCCAGCCTGCTGGCCGGCCTCGTCTACGACGACAGCGGCGAGCGCATGTCGCCGACGCACGCCAACAAGAAAGGCACGCGCTACCGCTATTACGTCAGCCAGTCGCTCATCAAACGGGGCCGACCGAAGGCATCGGGCGCAGCCTGCCGGGTTCCGGCCGCCGACCTCGAAAGCGTCGTTGAGGACCGAATTTGCGCAATGATGAGGGATGAGTCGGCCGTCTTCGAAGCCGCCGGGGCTACGACCGTAGCGGTCGCCAAGTCCTTGATCGAGAATGCCGCCAACCTCGCGCGACGCTGGCCGACCCTACCAGCATCCGAGAAGCGCGCCATCCTGCATGCGCTTGTCGCCCGGATCGACGTTCGCGCTGAGACGGTGGATATTGCGATGCGCCCCTCCCTGCTGCCCGACGTCGTCAAGGCCGACCTCGACATCCGGCGACTGCCCGCAAAGCCGGAGGGAGGGATGAAGACTCTTTCGGTGCCGGCTCGGCTCAAGCGGACCGGTCTGGAGACGAAACTGCTGATGCAAGGGACGTTCGGCGCTGCGCCGCCCCGACAGGCCGATCGCAGCGTGCTGCGGCTCATCGCGCTGGCGCGGCGACTGAGCGATCTGGTCATGAACAGCAATGGCAAACCGATCCAAGATCTCGCGACCGAGGTTGGACTGAGCCGATCCTACTTCACACGCGTCTTCCGGCTGAGTTTCCTGGCCCCCGAGATCACGAAGGCGATCATCCAGGGACGCCAGCCGCGCGGGTTTAATGCCATCAATCTCATGCGCGCTGGTCAGTTCGCGCTTCCATGGCCCGACCAGCGCCGTGAACTTGGTTTCGACTGAGCGCGCCGGCGCCATCGATTGCTGACACCCGCCGTCGACCCGCGACGGCGAGGGATCTTTTCCAACGATGTGGTCGGCGTCTATCGGCATTCTCCCGCCGGCAGCGGTACCACCCGAAACCCGATAGGAGACTTTCGCCGGTGCAGCGTCACGGAAC
>JANNUW010000598.1:0-7565 GCA_031414095.1 Hyphomicrobium sp.
AGCTTGCCGCCCTTGGCCGCGAGTTCTTTGACGGTCGTGCGCTTGATGTCGCCAGCGGGCGGTTTGACATCGAACGAGAGCTGCCGCGCCACGTCGATGCCGCCCGCGCCCGTCACATGCACGGAATACGTTTGCAGGCCAACGTCCGATGGCTTGACCGCAATTCGCTCGCCCTTACGTTCGCCTGTTTTGAGCGGCAGCTCACGGCTGAGCAAACTGACGGCTTCACCCTTGGCCGCATCGAGCGGCTGCTGGCTGAGCGCAACCTTGTAGACGCCCGCTGCGCCTTCGACGTTGTGGATCGAGAGATCGAGCGTAGCTTCATCGCCGAGCGTGATGAAGCGGGGTGCCGACGCGGTCAACGCCACGGCGTCGCGGACAATGACGTCCGATGTGCCATGACCGAGCTTGTTCTTGCTCCACGCGACCGCCATCAGCCGCACGGTGCCGTTGAAGTTGGGCAAGTCGAACGTGACTTGCGCACTGCCGTCAGCTTCGACGCGCACGATGCCCGAATAGAACGCCACCGTGTCTTCGACCGGCGGGCTGCCTTTCAGCCCCTCGTTTTCCATGCCGTCGCCGCCAGAGCGGATTTTGCCGCGTTCAGCGCGCATGCCATCGATGAGGCGGCCGTAGAAGTCGCGTACATCGACGCCGAGTTTGCGTTGCTGATAAAAATAGAATTCGGGTGCGGGCACCTGATAGCGCGTCAGGTTCAAGATGCCGAGGTCGACGGCCGCAACCGTGACGCGGGCTTCTTCGCCGCCCACCAGGCCTGAAATTTTGACAGGGACCGTGAGTTTCGAGCCGGACCCGATCTTGGCTTCGGCCGCAATCGCGACCTTTAACGTATTGGCAGTTTGATCGACGCCGATCCACTGCACGCCCATGGCACGGCTCGGCATGCGCTTGGCCGCTTCGTCCATCGGGCGATAGAGGAGCGCGGTTGCGTAAGCGCCCGGACCCCAGTCGCTCCCGACCTTGATGGCTACGTCGCCGCCGCCCTTCGGGATATCGACTTCCTGCGAGGACAGCAGTCCTGAGCCGAGCACGGCGACGAGCGCCTTGCCGCCGGTATTGGATGCGATGCGCAGCTTGGCCGTATCGCCGGCCGCGTAGCTTGCCTTATCGAGCGCAATGTCGAGAACTTCGGGCGTATCGGCGGTTTCTTCGCCGCTGTACCAGCCAGCCGTAAACAGCGCGCTCGAGGCGGGGCCTCCTGCGCCGGGTGAAGTAACGTCGAGACGATAGCGGCCATAGGTGGTCGCAACCTCGAGAGCTGCCGCCGCATCGGCCAACGTATTCAAGGTGCCATTGGCGACCTTGCGCTTGATGGTTTGCGCTTCGTAGTTCCACGAGCCATCGCGGCTGTACCACTGCCACGATGTATCGAGGCGAACGAGTTCCCAATTAAGATTTTGAACGGCCGCACGTTTGCTCGCCTGGTCAAGGTAGACGACCTCGAATGTGGCGGCTTCGCCCTCGCTCAGCGTGTCGCCGAACAACGGCTTGATGCCAATGCGCGGCTCACGCAGATCGACCGGCACGGTGACCGATCGTTCGATGGTGCGCCCACCATCCTCTTTCAGCCGGATCAGGAGGTCGGCTTCGAGTGGACGCGCCGTCTTGGTCAAGGCTGGCAGCAGGATCGGCAATTGGGCGGTACCGTCTTCGCCCGCGGCAGGTAAACCCGCCAAAGCCTCGCGCACAGCCGTGATGGTTTCGTCGGCTTGGCCGAATTTATAGCCAGCAAAGCCCTCGACGTCCTTCTTGCTTTCGCGCACGACGATGTCGCCTTCGACGGCAAGGCCACTTGCCGGCGGGCCGTAGAGGTAGCGGCCCGAAAGCTTAATGGTGCGTGCTTCATCAGGCACGAGCGCGCCGGCACCGGGTTCCAGTGTCATGTCGAGACGTTCGGGCACGTAGTCTTCGACCATGAACGACACTTGCGTGATGGCATCGGCCTTAGGGTCGGCGTGAAGCTTGACGCGCCAGGTGCCCGTCTGGGCCGAGACGTTCAGCGGCAAGCGCAGCGAGCGGCCGCCGAGACCCTGATCGGCCAGCGTGTAACGGCCATGTTCGACGCCGTCGGGTCGCACGACCATTACGGTGACGGGTAATGTTGCAGCCACACTGCTCGCGTCGCGCACGAGTGCCGTGACGTTGACTTCCTCGCCGGGGCGATAGACGCCGCGTTCGGTGTAGAGATAGCCGTCGAGCGGGCCCGGCTGATCGCGGCCTTTCACGCCACGGTCCGACAGATCGAAGGCGTTGGCGGTCAGGTCGAGGAAGGCATATTCAGTGCCGCCATTTTCAGCGATGACGATGGCCGGCTGCAAGCCGCCCTCGCCGCGCGACAGGCCGGCTTCGAAGCGCACGTAGCCGCTGGCATCCGTCTTACCCGTGCCGAGAACTTCGTTGTTCTTGGCGACGAGGCGCACGCTGGCGCCGGCAACGGCTTGCGTTTCGGCGAGCGAGCGCACAAAGGCGTGGATGCCGTCCTGGCCGGTGAAGGCCGTCAATCCGAGATCCGAAACAATGAACCACTGAGTGGCGACGCCCTCGTATTCTTCGTCGGGCTTATCGGCCGGCCGCGCGATCATCGCGTAGACGCCGGGCTTCAAGGCGCCGACGGCTTCGGTGACGGGGAATGCGGTGGTCACGTCCTCGTTGATCTTGGAAGCCACGTCCATTTCGCCGGCGTAGACCTTTTCGCCGGTCTTCTCTTTGAGTGTCGTGAGATCGTAGCCCGAAAGCTGGCGGTCAAAGTCGCCGTTGCCGAGCGCGGTCGCCAAGCTGCGATCGCCGACGCGGTAGACCTCGAGGTTCACGCGCGCGGTATTGACCGAAACGACGGGGATACCCTGCTGGCCGCGGGTCGGCAGCACATAACTCTTGCCGGTGAAGCGCACGAAGGGTTTGCGATCGGGCACATAGGCCGCGACGTTGACGGCCTTCTCCAACGGCTCGCCGACATCGGAGGGCAGACCGGCGCGGATCTGAATTTCGTAACGCTGCCCGTGCTTCAGGCCATCGACGCAGACCTGGCTGCCTTCGACCGAAACCGTCTGCGGGTCTTTACCGTCGACTGACACGAACTTGGTGAAATCAATGTTGCCGCGTGCCAGCGTCTCGGAGAACTGTACGCATAGGCGCGGGTTGGCCGCTTCCGAGTCGGTCGAATAATCGGTCATGCGAAAACCGTGCTCGGCGCGCAGTTTTTCGAACGCGGC
The DNA here is from genome assembly GCA_031414095.1 of Hyphomicrobium sp. GTDB lineage: Bacteria > Pseudomonadota > Alphaproteobacteria > Rhizobiales > Hyphomicrobiaceae > JANNFX01. The sequence goes on from JANNUW010000598.1 coordinate 3,234, forward strand.
ACGGGTAGTGGCGTCTTCGGCGATGGCGAGACTGGTTTTCAGAGCTTCGATGGCGGGGCGCCAGAAGGCGCGGCGCTGCATGGCCTCGCCCAAGACGTTGAGAGCCTTGGCCTTAGAACTCGGATCGCCGGCAAGCTGATAGGCTTTGTACGCGGCGCCCGACGCATTCACCGGCAGATCGTAGCGTTCAGACCCCTTGTCTTCGTCGGGCTTGATGGCGAGCAGCGAGCGGGCGAGGCCGAGCCAAGCGGGGGCGTTTTTGGTGTCTGCCGCGACGGCCTGCGCGTAGGTGCGCGAGGCGGCCCGGGGGTCAGCGGCCATCAGCCGGTCGGCGGCACCGATGAGCTCGACAGGTTTCTTGCCGCCCGGCTTCCAACCTTCCTTGACGTAGCTCTCGTAGCGCTCGGCGTCCTTGGCGATGCCCTTATGGGCAAATGCGGCCGGCGCGGCGCGCTCCTGTGAATGTGATACCGGCGCGAAGGTCAGAGGCACGGCAGCAACAGCGAGAGCTGCAATCAAAGTGCGTGAAATGCGGCGCATGACGTAAACACCTCAATGTTCGTGCCCGCACGACTTTGGCGGACACCCCAATTTCCTAGCCTCCACTATCAATTGATTTGGGCCGCGCCGTGAAGCCCAACAGGGATCATGCGGGGCGTGTTGGGGATAAGACCGAATTGCCGGCCGATGCCGGCTGATGCCGCCGGATAGGTGGACGTGCCTATCCCAGCGGCCGCACGCCGAAGAGCCACTCGTGGCCCCACAGCAGCATTACGAGATAGAGTGCGCTGCCGGCAGCTACGACGATAACGTCGTTCATCGGGCCACCCGTCCTGGTGCCAAGCGGGCCCTTGGCGCCGCGCCCTTCGACGGAGATGCGGTCAAATACGGCGTAGGCGAGGAAACTTCCAAAAAGCAGGATAGACGCAAGGTCGCCGTTGGCGAGCAGATGCGCCAAAGCCCAAATCTTGATCGCGAGCAGCATCGGATGCTTGAGTATGTCGCGAATACGCGACGGCACGTAAGCCGCGTGTATAAAAATCGTGGCCGGCAGCATCGAGGCCGTCGCGAGGTGCTTTGCGAGGTCCGTCGAGGGCCAAATCTCCACGTTGAGCGGGCTCGCGCGCAGGGCCTGGTAGCCGAGGGCAATGAGGACTAGGCCGATGAGAGAAATTGCAGAAAAAACAGCACTGTAAGGAGCCTGTCCCCAGGACGCGATCATGCGGTCGCGAAGGGAGGGCGATGCCGGCAACAGATGCACCCCAATAAATGCAACCAAACCCAACGTCAGCAAAAGCATGTCGTTGCCTCTAATATTGCAATGCAAAAATATTAGATAGCAGGCTGAACCTTTGCCGAAAAAATTATCACTTTCATCAGCGTAAGGCTTGCTTGGGCAAAATTCCGTGGTAACTTTAGTCCGTGACCAGATCGGTTGGGCGCGGCCCAATCTGTCTTTCGCCGTGTCGTGACTCGCGGCAAAAAATTTCGTCGACGCGAGACTAGAGAACAATGCGCCTGCAGGAAACGTCTACTCCTATTGGTACTCTAAAAAACGGTAGCAGTCCGCCGCCTCTGCCATCGGACGCGGCATTGCGGACACCGCCAGACCCTGAAGCCGCCCCAGTGGTTGAGCGTAGCGAAAGTCTGAGAGAAATCGTCAGCCCGACCGAACGCGATCTCGCAGCCGAACTCGACAAAATCCTTATGCATAAGCCTGTCGTGCATGCGGCGGCTCAGCCGGCCGAGGAAAGGGACGCCATGGGATGGTTGAACAAGGATGCGCACCTCGCCGACTCCACAGAGGCTGATCGCGAAGACGGCGCCAGTTTCGAATGGCAGCAGCACGACAAAGATGGCGCCCCGGTCGAGGAACAACCGTCGGATCGGCCTGAAGCCTCTCTGCAATGGATCGCGAACGCACGCCCCGAGAGGCGCCGCCGCATCGCCCGCTATGTCATGGGTTGGGGCGCATTACTCTTTGTCGGCAGTCTCGTCATGGCGGGCGCAGCTTACGCTCTGACGGGCTGGACGCCCAGCCTATCAGGCATTCTAGCCTACAGCTCAGCGTTCCATTCTTGACGCCGTCTCATTGGTTTGCAGCCTCCCCACGCGGCCAGCACGAAAGTAATGCTATCCCCGGTTGTCGGGGGCAGCGCGACATCACTTGGACTACCGAATCGGATAGAGAATACGCACGAAGGCTGGCGCGGGGCCCGCCTTGAAGCGTGTACGCGTACACCGTGGTTTCCAAGGCTCACAGCTCTCCAATGTCCGCCGCCGCCGATCACAACCGGGATGGTCCCTACCGTCCGCCACTCATGAGTGGCTTGCCTCCGGCGCCGCGCATGCTGGCGCAGGTCGTGCCGTTGACTGCCGATACAGCGGCCGCCGATCAGCTCGCCGCTACGATGCGCCTCGTCAAATCGGCGCGCTTTAACGCAGCCGAACGCCTGGAGCGCAAACAGGCCGTCTCGCTTTTCACACAGACCATCGTGGCTCTTTATTTTATCGGGCTTGCGGTCTGGCAGGCGATCTACTTCGGACAGATCGACGATGCCTCGAACCGTCTCATGACGTTTATCCAGATCGTGTCATCGGTTTTCACGCTGATGCTGGGTCTGCTCGAGTCGCTGAACGACTATCCCATGAAGGCGCACCATCTGCACAACTGTGCCCTGTTGGTTTCAGAGTTGTCGCAAGAGCTGAAAATTGCCCAACTGACTGATCCGCGCGAGGTGCAATCATTTCGCCGCAAGTACCACGAGGCTCTGAAAGCCTGCCCGGTCAATCACAATCGCATCGACTATTTGTTCGCCAAGCTCGACGGCCGCGGTGACGCGCGCGCGTGGAGCACGGTCTATGTTCGCTACATCATCGACGTCTACGGGCTCTATGCCCTGTTTTTGAGCGTACCCCCTATGCTCTGGTGGATGCATCAGTAGCGCGGCTGGCCGTGCGGACTTGCCTCAGGGCTCGCGCCAAGCAATGCACGAAATCCACCCCTGAATTGATATTTTTTCACCTTGCGAAGCTGTTTGCTGCACCGCAATATAAAGCATAAAGCGTGAGGGTCTCGAAGGGGAGCCTGGCTAGGTACGCTCGAGGGAACATCTCACATGCTCAATTCAAAGACACCTTGCAGACTCAATCTTGCACTCCAGGGCGGCGGCGCACACGGCGCTTTCACGTGGGGCGTGCTGGATCGGCTTCTGGAAGACGGCCGGTTCGAATTTGGCTGGGTGTCGGCGACCAGCGCAGGGGCCGTCAACGCGGTTGCTCTTGCAGCCGGTTTGCTGGAAGGCGGCCGCGAAGGCGCGCGTTCCAAACTCACGCAAGTGTGGGCGGCCGTCAGTGCAGCGGGCGTGCCCGACCTCGTGCGCTTCAATCCGTTTTTCCGCGGCTTGGCACGCTCGACTCCTATGGCGCAAATGGCCTCCATGTGGTCGCCGTACGATTTTAATCCGCTTGGCTTCGATCCCCTGCGGCGGCTGCTCGACGACCATATCGACTTTGCAGCGTTGCGCTCCACCGAGGGGCCCGAGCTCCTGATCGCAGCAACGGATGTCGCGACGGGTCGCGCGCGACTATTCCGGCGCGCTGAAATCTCGGTCGAGGCGGTGCTTGCGTCCGCGTGCCTCCCGACGCTGCACCACGCGGTCGAAATCGACGGCATCGCCTATTGGGATGGCGGCTTTTCGGCCAACCCCGATCTCGTCACGCTGTCTTCGGAAAGCCCGTCGGGCGACACGCTGTTAATTAAACTCAACCCCTCGGAGAGTGCGACTGTCCCCAAGGGTGTGCGCGAGATCGGCGCTCACATCAGCCGCATGGCCTTCAATGCGCCTTTGGTGCGCGACGTCGAACTGATCGAAGCCATGCGCAAGGCTTCGACGGGCAACTGGCTTCGCGCCAAAGGGCCAGCCCAGGCCGTGATCAATCACCGCTTTCACATGATTGATGCCGGCAAATATACGGGTGAGCTTCCCGACGACAGCAAGATGAAACCGGACGCAGAACTGCTGACTACTTTAAGCAGCATCGGCCGTTCCGAAGCGGAAACGTGGCTCAACCAACACGCCAAGGATGTGGGCAGAACTGCCACCGTCGATCTCGCCGAGAGTATTCTTGGCTCAAACGTACGGTTGCCCGCCACGCCGAGCCGCGCAGTGGCAAGCGACTACCGGTAGCCTTCTTTGCTGGCCGGCACAAACTCACAGAACGAGGCGCGCATAGCCATCCGCCACGGTTTGATCCAGCGCCAGCTTGTAGCCAGCGTAGGCCGGACTTTTATCCGTGTGCTCGCCCAAAGCCGCAGCACTGAAGCTCGTC
>JANNUW010000599.1:0-1612 GCA_031414095.1 Hyphomicrobium sp.
CAACGAGCGCCGCCGCAAAACCGCCGAGCTGCGGCAACGGCTGATCGCCGCGAACATACCGCCGCACCGTCTCCGCGCCGCGAACGATGCCGCGCACCGTGTACCGCGCCAAGTGCAACTCGCGGGCGATCCGCTTGATGCTCCGGCCCTTGACCAGAAACGCGTGCCGGACTTTGCCAATCGTCTCCACAGTCACCATCCCCGCTCAGCCCCGTGCAAACGCGCACTGGAGGGCATCTTCAAGCTCACGAGGGTGGGGTCAATTTTGAACGCCGATTCCAACCCTCAGGGGGTCAAAATTGCATGCCGGTTTACATTCAGACCACATCTGACGCTCAACTAGCTAGTTCGGCGGACGCGCCATCCAGCGACCTTGATAACTTCGTTTGCACGTCTCGGCAGTCTGTTTGGCGATGGATGCCCGGCAGCTTGAGAAAATGTTGGTTCTCAGGCAGGGCCATTCTTCATAGGAAGAAACCGGTTTCGGACCTGGACAGCGCCGTTCCGTGACGAGCAGAGAAGCAGAAGCCAAAGTCAGTCTCCGGGACTCGATAGTGCGACGGTTGAATTACGGCGAGGACTTCGGGAAGTCCGTGCCCACTTTTGCTAGCGGGATGTATTTGGACGTGCCAGCTGGGTTAGTGGGCCGGCCTCGGCATAGTGCCATGTCCAATCGGCAAACGTGGTCAATTTGCACCCGAGCAAAAATCTTATGATGGTTCGCTGAATATCGCATCTAATGCGCTTTTCGCGTGCAGCATAAGGATCTTTCATGAATAATTTTCTTGTGGAGTTTGGTGGCCGTTTGCGCTTCAGGCGGAGGCGAATAGGGCTTTCTCAGTCGGCGTTGGGGCGGGCCGCCAACCGAAGCAAGCAACTCGTGTCTGCTTGGGAACACGGTCGCGCTGAAATTACTGCGTCGGCTCTGGCGAAAATTTCGCAAGCGTTGAACATCGACCCGGGTTGGTTGTTGTTCGGCAGCGACCCAAAGCAATCCGACTTCAACAACCAATCGTACCACGGCCATTCTAAATACACCAAAACTGCTGGCAAGGAACTGAAGAACCTTCGACGCGAGAACCAGCGTCTGAAAGCTGCAATTCGTGAGCTTCTGTGCAGAATTTCGTCAAGTTGATTCGCGCTTAAGCATGAATGACTTAATAAGTCAACCGCTCCGCACCTCTATTTGTCGGGCCGCACGCTAGCTACGTATTGGTAAATCTAGAGGGCGCTCCGCGACGATCTAGCGAACTGGCGCAAGGTTCGCCGGGCATTGACGTGGCCAGGCGCCGAAATCCGAAATCGGCCTCAGAAGGCAACGCAATGCGGGGATTATATGCGCACGAATCTCATCGGACTTTATAATGCAGTTAGCCTGATCGCGGGCGGACCCGACGAGTCTTTTAAGGATGAACAGGGTCGACAAATTGCTGACCAAAATCGATTGCGCCAGGCCGTTGAACTGCTCGCGCGAAAACTGGCGGAAACCTCGGGCGGCAAAAAACTACTAGACGAACTGACACCTGAATATGTTCGGCGTCGCGGGAACGAACGTCCGCCAACTCCCCGACATTGGCCGCCCGCCGCGGTGCTCCTTTGGCTCCCCAAACTC
>JANNUW010000600.1:0-1441 GCA_031414095.1 Hyphomicrobium sp.
TCCGACAAGTGTGCGCAAAATCACTCTTACGAGGACAGTGTAACGCGGTGGTCACATCTTCAGGCACGGTCATCCGGTCTCAGCTCAAGGCGGCACACAGCTTACCTTCGTCTTCCCGTGACAGTCAGTCATCGACGAAGCTCTCGCTTAGGTGGAGCGATTGGGAACGAGCCATTCATGCTGGACACCACATCCAGCATGCAGTCTAAACCAGTTGCCGAGCGGTTCTCTAGGCTCTCAAGTTTCAATTGGGGCTGTAGGCGGGCTAACTCGGAAGGGCTAATGTGATGATCCCCGCCTCCTCAAGCTTAGTGATGGCATCACCGGAATAGCCCAGGAAATCGAGAAGTTCCCGGCTGTGTTGACCGACGCGCGGCGCTGTCATCTCGCCGGCCGGGTCAATCGATGGGGTGCGGATGGGTTGCGTCACGAAGCGCCCGGCTCCGACCTTCGCGAGCATGCCACGCGCCGCGACCTGGGGATCGGCGGCAATATCTGAAATGTCATTAACCGGACCGCAGGGGACATCGGCTTCCTGCAACACAGCAAGCCAATGGGCACGTGATACCTGACGAAAGGCCGCCGCGAGGATCGGCTCTAGCACGGCGTGATTTGCGGTGCGCCGATTGTTGTGGCCGAAGCGTGGATCACCGATTAATTCTGGACGATCGATGGCGCGGCACATCGACTGCCACTGCGGCTCGGTATCGCAGCAGACGACCAGCGTCGAATCCGAAGTCTCGAAGGCCTGGAAGGGCGTTACGAGGGGATGCCGACTACCGATGCGCTGCGGCACCACACCGGTGTTCAAGAAACGCGAAAAGGCGTTCTCCAGGATCGAGATTTGGGCATCGAGCATGGCGACATCGACCATGGTACCCTTGCCGGTGCGGCTGCGTTCGTGCACGGCCGAGACGATGCCAACGGCGGCAAAGAGGCTTGCCGTCATATCGCCGATCGAGGCCCCGACCCGCGACGGAGGGCGACCTGGCTCACCCGTCAGGCTCATCATGCCGGACATCGCTTGAATAACCGCGTCGAAAGCGGGGCGCTCGCGGTAGGGGCCGGTCTGCCCGAAGCCCGATATCGAGGCGTAGATGAGCCGCGGGTTGATCCGCGACAGGCTATCGTAGTCGAGCCCGAGGCGGGACATGGTGCCCGGCCTGTTGTTTTCGACCACAATGTCGGCACGGGCCGTCAACTTCTCGAAGATCGTGCGCCCTTCCTCGGACTTGAGGTCGAGAGCGAGGCTGCGCTTGTTGGGGTTCACGCTCAGGAAATAGAGGCTCTCACCCTCGAGCTTCGGCTCGAGGCTGCGCGTGTGATCGCCATGGCCAGGCCGTTCGATCTTGATCACGTCGGCACCGAGCGCACCCAGCAGCCACGTGCAGTACGGACCGGCCAGCATGTGGGTAACGTCGATCACCGTCAGGTCGGCGAG
>JANNUW010000601.1:0-3001 GCA_031414095.1 Hyphomicrobium sp.
GGACAAGGCAGAGAAGGAAGCTGCCGAGAAAGCCGCGGCCGATCGTGTCGCGGCTGAAAAGGCTGCCGCCGACAAGGCTGCCGCGGACAAGCTCGCTGCCGAGCAAGCTGCCGCCGACAAGGCAGCAGCGGACAAGCTCGCTGCCGAGAGGGCCGAAGCCGATCGTGTCGCTGCCGACAAAGCTGCGGCAGACAAGGCTGCGGCTGATGCTGCCGAAGCCGCCAAGAACCACGATGAACTCGTGTTGCATGCAGCGGATGTTTCGAAAGGCATCACGTCTGAGGTTCTCGTCGGTGGTAAGTCGGGCGATGCGATTTCGGGTGGCATTGGCAACGACGAGGTTTGGGGCAAAGACGGCAATGACGTACTCAACGGCGACGACAAAGGCCGCGCAACTGGTGCGCTCGCCATCGACGTCTCGTTGATCGATGCCGACAACTCCGAGACCATGTCGCTGAAGATTGCCGGCGTGCCGAAGGGCGCCACACTCTCGGCCGGTCTCGATAACGGAGACGGCACTTGGTCTCTCGTTGCCGATGACCTCAAGAACCTTTCGGTCACGGCAGACGACGGCGCCAAGTTCACGTTGACTGTCACCGCCACTGCAACCGATGCGTCGGGTGCAGTCATGACCCGGCATGCCGACGTCAATGTATCGTTCGATAACGGCAACGAAGATATCGTTGTCGGTGGACGCGGCAACGACGTAATGACGGGCGGCGCGGGCGACGACGTGATGTACGGCGGAAGCGTGCCGACCACCACGGCGCCAGTTCACATCGCGACCTTTGCCGACAACGACGTTGTGCACGGTAACGATGGCAACGACGTCGTCTACGGCAATTCCGGCGACGACCAGGTGTTCGGCGATGCCGGCAACGACTTCGTGTCCGGTGGTCGCGGCAATGACTTTGTCTCCGGTGGCGACGGCGACGACATCATGCAGGGTAACTCCGGCGACGACCGGATGAACGGTGAAGCCGGTGACGACCAGATGACGGGCGGCTCGGGCTTCGATACTCTCGACTTCTCGCTTTCGGCGAACGGTATGATGATCGACATGTCGCAGCAAGTCGCCGTTGGTATGGGCAGTGACACCATCAACGGCTTCGAGATGATCATCGGCTCGGACTTCAGCGATGTCATGACTGGCGACAGTCACGACAACGTGTTCGAGGGTGGAGCTGGTGACGACGTCATTCGTGGCGCCAAAGGTAACGATACGCTCACCGGCGGCAAGGGCAACGACACGTTCACATGGTCGAAGTCCGACGTTTACAACACCAAGTCGCAGCAAGGCTGGGTCGATCACGTGACAGACTTCCAAGTCGGTGACACGCTCGACATGTCAGGCTTCTTCAAGGCCGGCGCGACGAACATTGCTAACCTGGTGCAAATTACAGACGGCACCGATGGCACGACTGTATCGCTGAAGTTCGCCGGTCAATTCCATGATGTCGTCGTGCTCGACGGTGTCCATGGCCTGACTGCAACGGACATGATGAAGGACGGTATGCTTCTCGTCGCCTAAGTCGATCACGAAGGGTGGCGACTTGGGGATTGAGCATCTCCAGGCCGCCTTCTCGGAAGAATTACCGATAGCGGTAACAGTTATTGAATATACGGCGCGATCAAATCGATCGCGCCTTTTTATTTGGCAGACGGCTGGATGTCACAAGCGTTTGACGTGAAAGAGGCCGGCGCGCAGGGAGGAAGAGCATCCACTCCGGCGTCGGACGGAATGAATTTTGCTTGCTCAGAACTCATTCAAGTTTCCAGGGCGGTCTTTCTTGTTCGCTATTTTACTAATGAAGTGTTGTCTCCATTCTAATGAATTTAATTGATTTCGATCATCATTTGCACCTACGGCGGAACGATAGTTTGTCATCTTTCTGCTAAACCTCACTCAATGGAAATGGGATTGCGACCCACAATCTCCAACAGACACGCGAATTAAGGTTTAAGTGGCGATGGCAACGATCAACGGCACCGTGGGCAACGACGTCATCGCGGGTACGACGCTGGATGATGTTATCGACGGCGGCGCTGGCAACGACCGTATCAATGGCGGCGCCGGCAATGACGTCATATATGGCGGTCTTGGCACCGATACCCTCACCGGCGACGCCGGCAACGATACGTTGTACGGCGGTGACGGCAATGACGGTTTCTTCGGCGGCGGTAACGACGACGCGATATACGGCGAAAACGGCGACGATGTCATGTACGGCGATGCCGGCAATGACGTCATGTATGGCGGCGCTGGCAATGACACGTTGAATGGTGGCACCGGTAACGACACTTTGTCGGGAGGCGCCGGGGTCAACACGATCAATGGCGGTGCAGGTCTCGATACGGTCGTGCTGGAACTCGCCTCATCCAATCTGACAGCGGCGATACGCGCCGATTTGGCAACCCTGAAAAATTTCATGGACAGCCAGCTCGCGGCAGCTGGTTCGACCGCAGCCTTGAGCACACAGACGGCCGGTGCAGCGTTGCAGTTGTCCGCCTTGGGCGTGACGCTGAGCAACATCGAAACCGTCAAAGTTCTCGTCGATGGCGTTGACACGCCGATCACATCGTTGATCAATCGCGCGCCGGTTGCCGATGCGGTCGTTTCGATCGCCACAAATGAGGACCAAGCTTTCTCGGGTGTCATCGCGGCGACCGATCCAGATGGAGATACGCTTGCCTTCGCACAACATGCCGGGCCATCTCACGGTGCGCTTGTCGTAGATGCAGTGACTGGCGCGTACACCTACACGCCTGGCCAAAACTTCAACGGGTCGGACGCGTTCTCGGTAACCGTGACCGATACGCACGGCGTGGCCGTCGTGCAAACGGTTCAGGTCGGCGTCGCCGCTGTGAACGACGCGCCGGTCGCGGCGGCGTCGGCTGTGGTTGCGACCAGCGAAGACACTGCGGTCCACGGCCAGGTCGTCGCGACGGATGTCTACGGCGACGTGCTCGGCTACGCAGTCGCGACCGGCCCGGCTCATGG
>JANNUW010000602.1:0-5130 GCA_031414095.1 Hyphomicrobium sp.
GCCGACTCCCCGTAGGGGAGTCGGCCGCTTGCGCGATTGGAGATAGCCGCCGGTTCACAAATTCCGTTGGCCTTGCGAGACGGCACGCACGAGCATTGCACTCAACTGCGATTCCGATTTGCGGAAGCTGTCGGCATCGGGCGTCGAGACATTGAAGGTGACGTTCACGCCGGCTCCAGCACCACGGGCCGCAACGCCGAGCCGTCCATCGGCGCCGCGCGTCAGGGGCATAATGGCTTCGGGACCGCGCTCACCCATCAGTCCGGTTCGGCCCCCGCGCAGGGGAAAAGATGTCGGTGATGAAATCACGCCGCCCGATGCGAATGGCACCGGCATGCCTTGCGAAATAACGCCGCCGTTTGCGAACGCGCCTCCACCTGCTCCGCTGAACAGGCCCGTAAATAGATTTCCCAAGCCCTGTTCGAGCGGCTTGAGCGCCGCCTTCAACACGAGATCCGAAAGCTTGAGTGCCAAACCTTTAAACACGTCGCCCAGCGATTTGCCTTTGATAGCGATACCCTCGAAAGCATTGACCAGAGCTCCTGAAAACTGACGCCCGAGGCTGGCCGCATTTTTCAATTCAGTTTGCAGTTTCGTCGTGTCGGCGTCGATGGCGACGGTCCACGTTTCGATTGGTGCCTGGCTGCTATCCATGGAAAATCTCCGGCCTGTCGTCGGGGAAAAGTTCGTCGGGGAAAAGTTGCATCAGCGAGTTTAGCGTCTGCTGATCGGGTGCCGTATCGAGCGCATGGGGACCGAGCCGTCCGCGCAACGCCGCGTCGAGTTCTTTGAGCGTCATCGACCAGAACACGGCCGGTGCCAAACCCAACACGCCGAGACCCGATGCCATTACGTCCCCCCAGGGAAAGGGTCCGCACGCTGACGCTCTTTGCTTGGCGGCGAGGCCGGACCTGACGCCGCCGACCCGCCGGAGAACGTGGCATTGAGCAATTGCGCGACAATCGAAATAAAACCCGCAGCGCCCTTGTCGGCCTGCATGTTGGCGACAGCCGCGTCCGCGATGTCATGGCCAGCACCACGCAACCCCGCGCCGATGATGCGCATGCAGTCGCGTGAGGAAATGCGCCCGCTTTCAAAACGCGTCGCCAGGCTCAACATGTCCTCGGCGCCGAACGCGTCTTCGAGTTCCGCGAGAGCCCCGAGCGTCAAGCACAGCCTATACGTCTTGCCATCAAGTTGCGCATCGATATCCCCGCGATGTTTATTGGCCATGTCCGATGCTCCTGTTCGATGGTGGACGTCGCGAGTCGAATGTCAGTTGCAGAACTCAATCCCTCAACACGTCATCCCGGCGAAGGCCGGGATCCGTCCAACTATCCGCACGTAAGGAACGAAGCGTCTCCAAGAACAGAACGCGGAGTTCCAATAGACGCTTGGACAGGCCCCGGCCTTCGCCGGGGTGACGTGTGGAGAGAGCGTGGCCGCTTGCTCGTTCCGGTGGCGGCCGAAACAGATGATAAACTAAATCGCCGTGAACGTGAGTTCGCCAGCGGATTCGAGGCCGAGGTCGAAGCCGACTTCGCCATCGTGGCGGCCGTTGAATTCGAGCGAAGTGATCTGGAACAGCCCCTGCACAATTCCGAAGTCAGGAACGATGATCTGCCAGTTGCGAATAGTGCCGGCAAAAGCATAGGTGCGGATGAGCGCGTCGGACGCTGCATCTTTGAAGACACCTGCCCCCGTCAGCCTGGCATGGCGTACGCCAGCACCATCCAGCAACTCGCGCCATTGGCCCAACGATTCCTGGCTCGTGGTATCGATCGTTTCGGCGTTGAACGCGAGCGCGCGGGCGCGCAGTCCAGCCACCGTCGTATAAACACCAGCGCCCGTGCTGTCGGCCTTCAGAAGCAGGTCTTTGCCTTTTTGTGCAGCCATTTTTAATTCTCGTTTGCTGTATTGTTTCGGATGAGTGCGTCACACCGGTTCGGTCACGGCGCGGTAGCGGATGACGCCGTGGATGGTCTCGCCGTCGGGGTCGCGGAAGCTGTCGGAAAATTCGTGCCGGATATTGACGAGCTTGAAGCCGGTGAGGATCAAACTCGCATCGTGCAGCCGGTCGCGCAGAGCGCTCATGATCTGATGCGCCAGCCGTTCGCCGTTCACGCGCGTCCACACGTGCAGCGTAAACAGATGCTCGTGACCGGGATCGGTGCCCGTGCTCCAGTCGCGCACCGTCGACTGACCGAAGGTGACATACGGAAGGCTAGCCCCACGGGGCACGTCGTCATAAATCTGCGCGCCTCCGAGCAGGCCCGTCAGGGAGCTGTCGGCAATCAACGAGGCGTAGATGCTCTTTTGCAATTCCCAGGCACTGCTTGCCATCACGCACGTCCTTTATTGGGATTGGGCGGAACCGGCCCAGTGACCGCGATCGGCAGCGGCACATCTTGTCGTTGAGTGTCGCGCGTCACGCCAACAACGCGTCGCGCCGCCGCCGAGCGGTCTGCAAGATTACGCAGCGCCCTGATCCGCAGCCGATCAACCAGCACGCCATTGAAGACGCCGCCGATGCCGGACACGACAGGTCCGCGCCTCATGGCAAGCGCTCCTCGACGAGGCAGCGTTGAAAGCGGTGCGCTTCTTCGATGTCGGTGACGCTGCGAATATCAAAGATGCGCGTGCCAAAAATGAAGCGCATGGGCGCGGCGACGTCGCTGCGAAATCGGATCCATACCTCATGCGTGACGCGCCCTTGCAGGGCATCGGCATCGACGCGCTCATCGCCGCCAACAGGCAACAACGCGGCCCATACATCGGCAACAGCGGTCCAGGTCACGGCGGCGCCGCCCCCGCCATCGGCCGCGCGTACGGGCTGCTGCAGCGTCAGGCGTTGGCGCATTTTTCCGATCGGTGGCGCACTCATAGGCGCACCGCCCGATAGGGCATCATCAGGTCTGAGACGGCCTTGGGAATATTCGATGAAGATGAGCCGATCTCGATCGGGTCGCGGTGCTCGTACCAATGCGCGACCAGCATCAAGAGCGCCTGCCGGATCGGAGACGGCACATCGGTTGCTGCCGGACCAAAGCCCGCGGTGAAGGCGATTTCGACACCATTCGCGGCCTTGCCCGGTAGCGGCCAAGCACTGCCCGTGCGCACTAGCCGTGGCTTGAGGCCGGACCCATCGAGCAGATAGTCCGAAGCGGCAATCGTCGTCGCAACATTTGTGGCGCTCAGCACACGGGCGGATGTGATCGCCAAAACCGGGCGGATCGGAAACATGACGGACGCTTCCGGCCACGCATCCAGCGACAGCGTCCAGCTTTGCGTAATCAACGCGATACTCAGTGCCGACTCGAGGTGCAGTCGCGATGTCAAGATGAGGCTCGCGATCAGCGCATCTTCGGCGCTGCCATCGAGGCGCAGATGCACCTTCGCGTCGGCCACTGAAATCGGTTCCAGCGCCGGCCCGCTCGTCAAAACCAATGCCATGGTGCTGATCCGCTGTTCGAGGAAAAAAAGGAGTTTGAAAAGGGCAGGGCCGCACGCGTCCAGGGGGGGAAACATGCAGCCCTGCCAAAGCCGCGCGGCGGGAGGAAGCACCGCGCGGGGGTAATCCCACGCGGCGACTCCCCTCCGGGGAGCCAGCCACCGCGTGCGATGTGACGTATCGTTTTCTTGGCCCGCAGGGCCCAGGCTGCAAGGCAGCCCGGCGTGTACGCCGCCCCGGCGGAGCTGACCCGTTCGGCATCTTCTGCCGAGCGGAACAGTCAGCGTGAGCCCATCAAGACACGGAAAACTTCAGAAGCTTGATGGCGTCGAAGTCTTGGATGCCGCCGCCGACGCGCTTGGTCGTGTAGAAGAGCACGTAGGGTTTGGTCGAGTAGGGATCACGCAACACGCGGATGCCGACGCGGTCGACGATCAGATATCCGCGCGAGAAATCGCCGAACGCCAGCGACAGAGAGCTCGCCGCGATATCGGGCATGTCCTCGCTCTCGGCGACGCCAAAGCCCATGAGCGTCGGATATTCGCCGGGCGTAACGGACGGCTGCCAGAGATAGTTGCCCTGGCCATCCTTCATCTTGCGGATGACCGATTGTGTCGAGCGGTTCATGACGAAGTTGGCGTTGGCGCGATACGGCGACTTGGCCGCGTAGATGAGGTCGACGATCTTGTCGGACGGGTTCGACGCCGGGAACGCGCCGGCGAGGCCCGTAGCGATGTAGCCGACGTTGTTCCAGGTCCACGAGGCATTGGCGACCGTGGTGTAGGACAGGAACCCCTTCGGCTTGTTGATGCCATCGCCTGTGACGAAAGCCTTGCCCTCCTGTTCGGCAAACACGAGGCGCACTTCTTCGGCCAGCCACTCGTCGATGTTGACTGCGCTGTCGTCGAGCAGCGTCGAGCTCGCCGCCGGCATGGCGTAGATTTCCATGGTCGGGAACTGCAGTTCGGCCAGCACCGGCGCGTTGGTCTGCGTGCGGGCCGCGGTTTCACCAATCCAACCGAAATCGGGACCCGTGATCGAGAACGGCCGCTTATAGACGCTACCCGACACCTGCCGTACGCCCGAGATGGCGCGGATCGGCGAGGTCGCCCGCAGGCCGCGATTGACCATCGTTTCCGTTTCAGGCGGCACGAGATAGCCGCCGTCGGGATTGGAGCCGACCGACAGCGCGGCCTTGGCTTCGAGGTCACGCAGCGGGCTTTCTTCGCCGCGCCGCATGTAGCCGTCGAACGCCGCCTTGCGTTGCAAGCCGGCGCGCGACATGGGCTCCGTGCCGCCCAGCATCGGGCGCCTTGCCTTGACGGCGAGTTCATCGATCGAGCGCTTGGTTTCGTCGAGTACGCGATCGATGCGGGCGAGCTTATCGGTCGTCACCACGTCGGCGGTCGAGCGGCGTTCGATTTGCGTCAGGCGGTCGTCGTTAGTGTCCTTGAAGGCCTCGAACGCCCGCATCAGGCCTTCGATGTCGTGCGCGAGATCGGTGCGTCCCGCCTTGCTTTCGATGTCGGCGTAGCTCGACTTGGTTTCGATGTCGGCGTAGCCCGACTTGGTTTCGATGTCGGTGTGATCAGTCATGGTTGGTCCTTCGTGTTGCATCAGAGCATGGATCGAAGCAGATTGGTCGTCTGCCGGATTTGGGCAGTGAGCCGGTCCACTTC
>JANNUW010000603.1:0-12545 GCA_031414095.1 Hyphomicrobium sp.
CTCTCCACGAGGTTCCGCATCCATTGGCACTAAATGCGAATTCTAGGAACAAAGCACTCGAGTGGTGTGTTTATGTCGTTTGAGTTCAGAAAAGCAGGCTTTCCAAAGTGTCGATTAGCGTACCCGTCTTAATTGCAGCGACTGCAAGCTTTACGGGCGTTGGCTTGGCCGTAGCCGTCAGCTTATTCACGTGATTGAGCCCGGCATTCGTCGCCATGCAATTAATCAGCCTGTTGTGTGGCACTTAGGGGAAATCAATGCGCGCACCAGTGCACCCACGGCAATTCAAAATGGCCGCTACAAACATGCAGACGGTGGCACTCGGCCTCGTCATCAGCGCGATCGTTGTCTCTTTTCTCTATGTGGGCCGGGAAATTCTGGTGCCTTTGGCACTGGCATCGCTTCTGAGCTTCGTCCTGTGGCCGCTCATCAAATTGCTACGCAGGGCCCGCGTAGGCCGTACTGGCTCCGTCCTGGCTGCCGTAATCCTGGCAATCGCGGGCATCGCGGGCTTAGGTGCCGTAATGGCGCTGCAGGTTTCGGACCTCGCCAATGAACTTCCCGGGTACGAAGCTAATTTGCGAGCTAAGGTGCGCGCTTTCAAGGGCGCAGCGGCGCCGTCTGGTGCCATCGGGAAGGCTGCGGACGCCATCGAAGGGTTGCAGCAAGAATTCAAGCGCGATGATAAATCGACAACGACGAGTGGCGACCCGGCGTCTTTGCCGCCAGCTATCAATCGGACACCGGTCGAGCCTACGTCGCAGGGCCTTCCCGCTGGAACACAAGACCGGCCGGTCATTGTGGAATTGCACGAATCGCCGCCCAGCGCGCTGCATAACTTTCGTGAATTCGCGGGGCCGCTACTCTCGCCTTTGACGACATTGGCCCTCGTCATTTTGTTTCTCGTATTTATCTTGATGCAACGGGAAGATCTTCGCGATCGCGTGCTGCGGTTGGCGGGCGGCGGCGACTTGCAGCGTTCGACACTGGCGATGAACGATGCCGGCGAGCGATTGAGCAGATATTTTCTCATCCAGCTGGCGTTGAATGTCTGCTTTGGCATCGTCATCGGCGTGGGGCTAGCGCTCATAGGAGTTCCCAGTCCTATCCTTTGGGGAATCCTGGCTGGTCTGATGCGTTTCGTGCCCTACGTTGGATCGTTTATTGCTGCTGCCTTTCCGCTCGCGCTGGCTGCGGCCGTCGATCCAACATGGACGATGTTTTTTGCAACGATAGCCCTGTTTCTCTTGACCGAGCCCATCGCTGGGCAGGTTGTAGAACCGATGCTCTACGGAAAGAATACAGGCCTGTCGCCCGTCGCCGTTGTCGTCTCGACACTCTTTTGGGCACTGATGTGGGGGCCGGTCGGATTGCTGCTTGCAACGCCCATCACGGTCTGCCTCGTGGTTCTCGGCAAGCACGTTCCGGCGCTTAACTTTCTCGACGTAATCCTGGGTGACGAGCCAGCTCTTACCCCTGAGCAAAGACTTTATCAGCGCCTCCTGATCGGCGATGCGGGCGAGGCGGTCGTTGTGGCTGAAGAGGATATCGGCGCGTTAGGCCTCAAGCGTTACTATAGCGACGTTGCGATGAAGGCCCTGTCGATGGCGCATCTCGATGCCGTTCGAGGACGTCTGCAGCGCGAAGCTCAGCAAGAAATTTTGGACACGCTCGATGACGTCGTCTTCGATCTCGTCGACTATCCTTTGGACGCTCCCATCATTGCAGCCGGCAAGACTGAGAAAAAGCCACAGACAAAGCTCGCGGCAACGGCCGACGTGCCGTCAGGCGTTGCGCAAGTGCCTAAGCAATTGCAGGTGCTGTGCATCGCAACGCGAAGCGCTCTCGATGAAGCGGCCGCGCAGTTGCAGTCTCGGCTTCTGTTGTTGCACGGGATCAACGCGCAGGTCATCAGCCGCGCTCAAGCGCTCGAAATCGGCGACGAGTTGCTGAGGGAAGGCGCGATCGTAAGCTTGTCCTACTTCGGCTTGAGCAGCCCTCTCCACGCGCGCACTTTGGTCCGCCGTATCCGGCAGAAAACGCCGAATGCAAAAATCGTTGCGGGTTTTTGGCTGTTAGGTGAGGACCCCTCGAAGGTCACGGATTGGCAGACTTCGATAGGTGCGGATTATTCGACATCATCACTCTCGAACTCGGTCGACCTCTGTCTTATGGCTCTAGCTATCGACAGTGATGAGTCGCCCCTCGCGTTGACCGCGGACGTCGCCTGACCAATGAAAAAGCCGCGCTCTTTAGCGCGGCTTTTTTCAACATCCCACTTGTGCCCGCGCGCATTTCAAATGCGGCCAAGCAACAGTAAAATCACCAGGATGACGAGCACGGTACCAATCGCGCCCGATGGACCATAGCCCCACGCACGGCTGTGCGGCCAAGCTGGCACAACACCCAGAAGCAGCAGCAACAAAATAACCAGAAGGATGGATGATGTCGTCATTGAATGGAACTCCCTTGAGTTAGACGACGCCAATCAGGTTTAGCACGATAATTGCCGTCAGGGGCACGCCCAGCATCCAAAGCACAGCTGATCTCATGGTCGATCTCCATTGTTGATATATTCAAACAACGCTTCTCATCTGAGAGGGTTCCTGCATCTGCAAAATACAAGCCCGGGGGAACGAAATGACACACACGGGCGTTTTCATACATAAGGTTCGGAGCCTTAGACGAATACAAACGGAGAAGTGATATGATTAATTGGGCGCTGACTTTTCTTGTAGTGGCATTGATTGCCGCGGTACTCGGGTTTGGCGGCATTGCAGGCAGTGCAGTAGAAATCGCGAAGTTGATTTTCTACGTCGCAATCGCGCTGTTCGTTATCTCGGCCGTGGTTGGCCTCGTCAACGGCCGTACCCCCACCCGCCTTCCATAACCGATGGTGCCGTGAGACTCGAAAACGGCCGCGCTACACAGCGCGGCCGTTTTTTTTTATTCCAGAAATATGTTGCTACGCTTGGCGGCGATAGCCGCGTTCGCTCAGAATTGCGTCGGTCGCGGCGTCTGGCCCAAACTCTTCTGGCGATTTCACGCCCATAATCTCACTGAGCTTGGCGCGAGCGCGGTTGACCCGGCTTTTGATCGTCCCAACCGCACAACCAGAAATGGTCGCGGCTTCTTCGTAGGACATACCAGCCGCACACACCAGGATCAGAGCCTCTCTTTGATCGTCCTTGAGCAAGTTCAAGGCGTCGTGCAACTCGCACATATCCATATGCCCGTGCTGCTCGGGGTGGATGGCAAGTCTGGACGCGTGCAGGCCGTCGACGTCCTCGACTTCCCGTTTCAACCGCCGGCGCTCTGAAAAGTAAGTGTTGCGAAGGATCGTAAACAGCCATGCCTTGAGGTTAGTGCCTTCTTCAAAGCTATTGATATTCTTGAAGGCTTTCAGCAACGTCTCCTGAACGAGGTCGTCTGCATGCTCAAGGTTCCCACACAGAGAAACCGCAAAACCTCGCAAATTTGGAATTGCCGCAACAAATCCTTCCTTAACGGTGTCTGCGCTCACTTGAGTTTCTCCTCACTGTGAAGCTTGTCCAACAGATCCAGAAACTTGTCCGGAATTGCTGCGTTAGCAACTTGGTCGAACATAATTTTGAGCTTATGTCCGATCTGCGATTGTAGCGCCGCGTCCAGTCCCCCTACCCCCTGCTCAGCTCGGCCGGCAGTGTAATCCGCGCCCAGTATTGGCATTTGCTTTGGATCCTTATCCGCATTGCGATCTCGCGGCTGATCGGCCGGTCGCTCCACCTCAGATTGGGTCAGAGACCGCGAGCCTTTCGTTGATGACATTTTCATCCCCTCATGTAGCTTGAAACGGTGCGCTTGACCCCTCAACGCAGGACGCAACTTTAGTTTGAAGTTGACCTGCTTAAACGCCAAGCATCAAATATAGTTCCAGCATTAGGAACCAATGTTTGATGGGGGGCGTTTGCGTTGTGAGGGTCAGCTGTAATCAGTGAAGCATAGCTGTGCTCGAAGCCACGAGGAGGATGTATCCGCATGTCGATTGCAACTGAAATTGCGCCATATTTACCGTATCTGCGGCGGTTTGCCCGTTCACTGTGTGGCAATCAGGACAGCGGCGACGCGTATGTCGTTCATACTTTGGAAGCGATTATCGCCGATCCAGGCAGCTTTCCGACCGACGTCGAACCGAAAATTGGAATTTACCGGGCGTTCGTGCGGGTCTGGAATTCGATCAACGTCAACACCTTGGTAACGCCAGAACAGCTCGACTCCGATATTGCGCTGACCGACCGGCGCATCGAAGCCATAACCCCCCGTCCGCGACAGGCGTTCCTGCTGGTGTCGGTCGAAGGCTTCAAAAAGGAAGATACGGCAAAAATCTTAGATTGTTCGGTCGCAGAGGTGGTCGACTTCGTCGACGAAGCGGGTAAGGAAATCGCCGCCCAAATGGCGACGGACGTTCTGATCATCGAAGACGAACCGATCATTGCGATGGACCTTGAAACTCTTGTTGAAGGCCTGGGCCACAAGGTCGTGCACGTCGCGCGGACGCATAAGGAAGCGCTTTCCGCCGCCAAGCGATCGCGCCCTGGGTTGATATTGGCCGACATCCAGTTGGCGGACGGAAGCTCGGGGCTTGAAGCGGTGAACGAGATTCTTACGGCATTCCAGGTGCCGGTCATCTTCATCACGGCCTACCCAGAGCGCTTGCTGACTGGCGTGAGGCCAGAGCCAGCCTTCTTGATTGCCAAGCCCTTCCAGCCAGACACGGTCAAAGCGACCATCAGCCAGGCGTTGTTCTTTGATACAAAAGCCTCGATGCCCGAGCGTGAAGGCAAAGTCGCCTGATAATTGAGAGCCGAACATAGGCGGCAGGAATGCCGCCTATTTTTATTGTCGTGGCTCCCGCTCTAAACTGGCTTTACGATTAAGTCGCCGAATAGAACTTGAAGGCCGGCGCCGAGGTGTCGCAATGGGCTTTCCGTCATTTTCACTGACCCGAACTCGACAGCCACATTCTTTTCACCAAGCCCCAGGAAGCCGCCGGCGCCAATGATGGCGTGCGTGACTGCGCCTTTGCCGGAACTTAGCTCAAATGCGAGCGTTTGGTTTTGGCGTTAAAACAATGGGAGTCCGCCATGAATTCACTTCAAGACCTTTTCCTTTCGACACTGAAGGACGTCTACTTTGCCGAAGGAGCGATTCTAAAAGCGCTGCCTAAAATGATCAAAGCCGTGAAGTCCGACGACTTGAAAACCGCTTTTGAGGCACACCGCAAGGAAACGCTGGTTCACGTTGAGCGCCTCGACCAAGTGTTCAAACTCATGAACGAAAAACCGAAAGCTGAGCGGTGCCCCGTCATCGAGGGCTTGGTCGAAGAGTGCGAGCAGATTATTGCTGATGCGACGGATGACGATACCCGCGACGCCGGCGTTTTGGCTTGTGGACAAGCCGTCGAGCACTATGAAATATCGCGATACGGCACCCTGCGCGCCTGGGCGGAACGCCTCGAGATGGACGATGCGGTAGACCTGCTGCAGGAAACGCTCGAGGAAGAAAAAGAAGCCGACGAAAAATTGTCCGAACTCGCCTATGCCGAGATTAATGCCGACGCCGACGAGGCGGACGACGATGATGC
Source organism: Hyphomicrobium sp. (assembly GCA_031414095.1). GTDB lineage: Bacteria > Pseudomonadota > Alphaproteobacteria > Rhizobiales > Hyphomicrobiaceae > JANNFX01. The sequence goes on from JANNUW010000603.1 coordinate 5,624, forward strand.
ACCGGAAAAAGCTGCCCCGTCGGCCGCAAAAGCCGGCAAGCAAAGCAAGAGCATGAGCGCTCGCAAGTCGACTTGACGCCGAAAAAGCTTTCGACTGTTCTTGCCCCGCGAAACTCCTAAGTTTCGCGGGGCTTTGCGGTTTTTCTTTTGAGCCGCTCAGCTAAATGACCAAAGCAAGTTACTTTCTGATGCGCAGTTTCAGGAGAGAACACCGTGCCAAGGAAACACCAGGCGATTTTTTACTACCGCCTCCTCATGACGGTGATAGCGCTGCTCTTACCGTTGATTTCGCTGGTCTTGCTCGGCTCGCTCTGGCTCTGGCAGAACGGCTATGTTCTCTATTGGGCGCTTGCAGCGTGTTCGATCACGCTCATAACGTATGCAATCGAGCGATGGGTCCTGCGCTTCGATGCGACCGACACCATCGCTCCGGCTGGCGCGAAACTGGCGGAGCAACCAAATCCATCCTGGTCGGTTCGAGAAGCTGCAGCCTGGGCTTCAGTTGTTGAACTCTCAAAAGAAGTGAAACCGTTGGCGCTCGAAAGTCGCGACGAGGTCTTTGATCTCGGCGTTCGCACCATTGAAACTGTCGCGCGCTCAATGCACCCGGGCGAAGAACATGCCCTATGGAAGTTCACGCTGCCTGAAGCGCTGGCGCTGGTCGAGCGGGTCAGTTCAAAACTCGGCGTTTTCGTCACCGACAAGATTCCCCTTGGCGACCGCATGACTGTGGGGCAGTTCCTTCGGCTCTATCGCTGGCGCTCTGTCATCAACGTCGCCGAGCAGGCGTACGATTTGTGGCGCATTATCCGGCTTATGAACCCGGCAGCAGCGGCGACAAACGAAGTGCGCGAACAGTTAACTCGCCGGGCCTACGAATGGGGACGCGAGGAATTAGCCCGCCGTCTCGTCCAAGCCTACGTCAGAGAAATCGGCCGCGCGGCCATCGATTTATACAGCGGGCGGATGCGGCTTGTCGGAGGAGCATCCACCTCCCGCGCGGAAGTTGTAAGCACGGGAGAAAGAGCCGAGCAGCCGCCGCTCAACATTTTGGTTGCTAGCGTGGGTAGTGACGACGCTCGAACGATCAAAGACCGGCTCGCAAGCGCCCAAACCGATGGCAGCGCTGCCTTCCAGCTCTTCGAGTATCCCGCAGTTGCGACACCGCAGGCACTTCCGGCGTTCTTAAAGGCGGCCGATCAGAGCGATTTGCTGATCTGGGTCACAAACGCTGGCACCAATCTAGACCATGAGCGTGCTTTGCTTGATGAAGTGCGCAAGCAAGCGGCGAGCCGCGTCAATAGAAAACCTCAGCCAATGCTGGGCGTCTTTATAGATCCGGCCGGCCTGCAACTGAACGGAAGCAGCGCGGGTCAAACGAGCCAAGACAACCAATCTTCCATCCCTCTTGCGAGCATAAGTGAAAAGCTCGGCCTGACACTGGCACAGATGATAAGCTTAACGTCTCCCGCCGATACAATTGCGCTCGAGGAACATACGGAGTCGCTCACTCCTGACGCCCGTCATGCCCAGGAGCTACGGCTCTCACAGGGCCGGAAAACTAGCAGAAGCTGGGGACGCATCTTTTCGCAGGTTTTCAATGCGGGAAAAGCATTGACGAGCCGTGGTGATTAGCTTCGTGACGGCCGTCACCGATGCGCGGAAGCACCGGAGTTTTAGGTGATAGTACGTCGCATTTGCTTAGCAGCGCCTATTCCGAACATGAAAGCGGTCAGCATGACTTTGATCGGACCGAAATAGTCGACGGCGTCTGCCGTTTCACTTTTTACTGTTTCGATCGTCTCGGCAACGGGATCAGCGCTCGCAGCCTTGGCCTTTTCGATTGCCCGCTGCTTGTGCACGTAGGAAACGATACCTGGAACGACGAAGCACAGCAGTGAAAGGAAAATGCAGGTCCCAGCGATTATGCCCGCCGCCTGGATTGGTCCGTACGACGGTTCTAAAGTCCAAAAGGCCGCCAAAACGACGAAAAATAGACCACACAGCAGTATGCTGACTCCCGCTCCGTACCAAAGGGCAAGGCGGGAAACGCTTTCCACTGCTCCGCTCGTTGCGCGGTTCGCTGCGTAGGCTAGAAATTCACCAATCATGGCGGCCCCTCCGAGTTAGTCGTCGATTAGCGCCGAGCAAGAACGGCGAGCACAAAGCCTACACCACCGGCAATGCTTGCGGCAGCGAGCGGATTGCGGCGGATTGCCGATTCCACCTTGTCAAAATTTTCCATGGCCTTGTTTTGAACGTTCGAAAGCGCGTCACTCGCCTTATCGCTGGCGTCATTGACCGCCCTTGAGAGGTCGTTGCCGGCACGCGTTGCCGTGTTCTTCATGTCTTCCGATGACGAATAAGCCATTAAGCTACTCCTTTACGTGTTCATTAGCGGCTCAAAATGAGTCCGACGACGAAGCCTATGCCAGCGGCTACAAGCGCCGACTGGGTCGGGTTTTTGCGGACCATGGATTCCATAGTGCCCAGCTTCTGTTGGACCTGATCCTGAGCTCCGGCCACGACGGAGCCCATCTGGTCCGTCGCCAGCTTCTTGACCGTCTCGCTCAGGCTCGACAGGTCAGTTTTCAGATTTTCATAAGAATCCTGGGCGCTCGTGCTCGTCGAGCTGCCGGAATAGTTCGGGTTTGCCATTTTTGCCTCCGGGTTTGGTGTGGTCGAGTAGCCAGAAACGCACGTCCGCCCTTAGTTGTTCCGCCCGGTCTCCGGTTTGGAACTTCATGCGGACGCAAGAGTTTATTGTGACCGTGCGTCGATTGCCGGCATTGCAAACAATTGGGCTCAAACGAGTGTCGAACAATCAGGAAGGTAAAACTTCAATGACAGGATCAAACTCGCCTCTGGTAACGCCTCTGCACCCCCGTGACGATGCGAAGGGCGACCAGAACAAGATTGCCGAGCTGCGCGCCGAGCTCGCTACGCTGAAACAGTCCGTTTCCGACATCGGTTCCAAGGCGACGGCTGAGATAAATAAAGGTGCCGACTCACTTCGGTCCAGCATCGAGTCACAGCCAATGTTGGCTATTGGCGTTGCTGCCGCGGCCGGCGCGCTTCTGGCACTTGCCGTTATGCCCCGGCCCTCGCGTGGCTTCCGCTACAACGATCCATCGACCTATTCTGCACACGAGATCACCGCGGCTGCGCGCCGGGCCGCCCGCAGCATTGACACTGAGCCGATCACATCGCGATTCGAACGCTTGGTCGACGCCATCAGCAGCATCGATCCGGCAGCAGTCACGTCCTCGCAGGCTTACGGCACTGCAAAAGGCTGGGTGGAACAACTGGTAAGCGGCGTCAAAAAAGCCACGTCGTCGTAGCGGGCGCGTGTTTGGAACTTTAGGTTTCGCATCGAGTTTTTAGACCGTTGGCGCCCACGCGTCAAAGCCATTCAAAAGGAGTTAAATCATGAATTGGGATAGAGTCGAAGGCAACTGGAAGCAGTTCAAGGGCAAAGTCAAAGAGCAGTGGGGCAATCTGACAGACGACGAACTCGACAAGATCGCCGGCAACCGCGAACAGCTCGAAGGCAAGATCCAGGCTTCGTATGGCTACGGCAAGGACGAAGCTAAAAAGGCTGTCGACGATTGGTTCGCAAGGATGTAACGCCCGCTGTCTCTAAAAAAATGCGCTCCTCATCGGGAGCGCATTTTTTTTGGTATTTCAAGCGTCCAGCAACTTTTCGAGGCGCATCGGCAGTTCGCGGATGCGCTTGCCCGTCGCGTGATAGATCGCATTGGCGACGGCAGCGTCGGTGCCTACGTTACCAAGCTCGCCCAGACCCTTGATGCCGAGCGGATTGACTTTGGTGTCGACTTCCGGAACCAGGATGACCTCGACGGTGCCGATGTCGGCATTCACAGGCACGAGGTACTCAGCCAGATTGTCGTTCACATATTTGGCTGTCCTCTTATCGACCTCGACGCCTTCGTGAAACGCTGACGATATTCCCCAGATCATTCCGCCCATCAATTGGCTGCGCGCCGTGCGCGGATTGACGATACGACCCGCGGCGAACGCGCCAACGCAGCGTGGCACCCTAATCTCGCGCGTGAGCGCATGGATCCGCACCTCGACGAATTCAGCACCGAAGGCGAACATCGTTTTGTCAGGCAACGGCCCGCCTTTGAGGCCGAGTTTCCCCACTTGCAGGTCAGCGGCAGACCCTTTGGGAAGCACATCTGGCTCGTACTCGGCGTAATGTTCGAGCGTGCCAACGCCGAGCGCTTTCAAGGCCGCCTGGATGTCCGGTGAGACCTTGCCATCGGGGGAAAGCTTTGCATTGATGGCATCACAAGCCATCGCCACTGCGGCACCAACGCTGGCCGTGGTGACAGATCCGCCGGCGACGGGACCGGCGGGCAATACGCTGGCACCCAACTCGACTGCCACTTTGTCGATGGGCACGCCGAGCCGTTCGGATACGAATTGCGCGAGCACAGTGTACGCGCCCGTTCCAACATCGTGAACCGCCGACTGCACGCGGGCCGAACCGTCAGCTTTGACCGTAACGCGGGCCGTCGCGGGTGCCATCTGAGTTGGATAGGTCGCGGTCGCGCACCCCCAGCCGATCAGCCAGTCGCCGTCGCGCATGGAGCCGGGTTCAACTTTGCGTGAACTCCATCCGAAAGCCTTGGCGGCCTCGTCGAAGCACTTCATCAGAGAGCGGCTTGTGTAGGGCGCTCCATTCGCGGGGTTGACCATGGTATCATTGACCCGCCGCAACTCGACCGGATCCATCTTTAGGGAAACCGCGAGTTCATCAATGGCGGATTCGAGCGCGAAAAAATACGGCACTTCGGCGGGAGCGCGCATGAACCCTGGCGTCGAACGGTCTGTCCGGACAACGTGAACTTTGGTTTGGATGGCGTCTGACGCGTACATCGCTGCGGCCGCAGCGGTGCCGCCGACCACATAGTCGTCAAGGCGGGACGTTTGCTCCCATGCCTCATGGGAGTAGCCGAGCAGTTTCCCATTCGCGGCGGCCGCGAGCCGAACCTTGTGTTTCGTTGGGGCGCGGTAGGTCGCAATATGAAAGCCCTGTTCGCGCGTCGCGTTCAGCTTGACGGGCCGTCCAAGTAACTTTGCAGCTCGCGCGACGAGCGATGTCCGTTGCGTGATCGAACCCTTGGAGCCAAACGCACCGCCGACAAACGGGCACACGACGTTGATTTGTTCAGGCTTGATCGCAAGCTGGCGTGCCAATCCGAATTTCATTCCAGTAACAAATTGGCTAGGTTCATAAATGGTGAGCACATCGCCCGACCATTGACACGTGGTCGAATATAATTCGATCGGATTGTGAACCTGGGCTGGCGTCAGGTAGTCTGCATCGACTGACGATGCGGCACTCGCAAGAGCTTCGTCAAAATTTCCCTTCGAGATATCCTTGTGGCGTGGCGACACCTCGGACGCCAAAACCGTTTCGCCGCCGGGAGACGACAGCAGCGCCGTTGGAGCCGCAGTCTGCGCGTACGACACTTTTACGGCGTTGGCACCTTCGCGCGCGACTTCGAAACTGTTCGCGACGACGAGGCCGATGATCTGTCCGTCATGATAGATGTCGGGGCCCGACAATGGCGGAGACTTGGTGCTGCCTTCGCCGCCCGCGCCAAAGAATGCGAATTTTCCCACGGGCGGCATATTCTCGTGCGTGTAAATCGCGACGATGCCCGGGAGTGCCAGTGCCGGCTTGGTGTCGATGCTCTTGATTTTTCCCTTACCTATCGCGCTCGTCATGAGCACGGCGTAAAGCGGTGCACTCACACCGATATCGTCGGCATATTTAGCGCCGCCTGTGACCTTTAGAGGTCCGTCAATCCGCGGCTCCGGCCGCCCCATGTTCTCTTTCTGCTCTGGCACAGCGACGTTCATTTAAATCTCCAATGCCTGAGCTTGTAGAAGGGCGCGGGCGATCGTCTCGCGACCGAGCGCGGGTTTGTAGGCGTTGTGTTCGCGCGCCGTCGAGCCCGCGAACGCAGCCGCTCCGGCCGCCTTAGCCGTTTCAGCATCCAGAACTTTTCCGGCGAGCAATGCTTCCGCCTCCTTGGCCCGCCACGGCACGCTGGCCACGCCACCGATCGCGATGCGCGCTTCACGCACGCGGTTGCCGTCCATATCGAGCGCGACGGCCACCGAGGCCAAGGCATAGGCGTAGGATTCACGGTCGCGTATTTTCAGATAAAGCGAGCGGCGCGTCCAATTCGCGACCGGGAGGACGAAGCCTGTGATCACGTCATCGGGCGCCAGCGTCGTTTCCACCGTTGCATCGCGCAGTGGCATTACGTGGAGTTTGGAAAATGCAATCGTACGCGGCCCGTCGCGGCCCAGTATCTCAACACGGGCGTCGAGCGCCATCAATGCCTGAGCAAAATCGCTGCCGTACGTAGCGATGCAATTTTCCGACACACCAAGAACCGCGTGCATCCGGTTTTCGCCGTCCCACGCCGCGCAACCCGATCCCGGCACGCGCTTATTGCAGTTAGGCACTGTTTGATCGCGGAAGTATCCGCATCGGGTGCGCTGGAGCACGTTGCCGCCGAGCGATGCCATATTGCGGATCTGACCCGATGCCGCCAGCAGCAGCGACTGCGCAACAACGGGATAGTCCTTCACGATCCGGGCGTCTGTTGCCGCTTGTGCCATCCTGACCATCGCGCCGAGTTTCAAACCAGCGTCGGTCTGATCGATGGTTTTCGACAGAGCTCTGTTGATGTCGATGAGCCGCTCGGGCGCCATCACGTTGAGTTTCATTAGATCGAGAAGTGTCGTTCCACCGGCAATCAGATTTGCGCCCGGCTTGGCGCCGGCCATGGCCTTCGACGCTTCAGGAGCACTTTGCACTTGTTTATAAACGAAAGGTCGCATGTCAAACCCCCATCTTTGATTTGGCCTGCATGAT